>VAZU01000419.1:1884-2264 GCA_005884745.1 Alphaproteobacteria bacterium | reverse complement strand
CCGCAGGAGCTCCTCGACCAGGTTGAGGCCGACGAAACCGGTCGAGCCGGTCACGAACGCGCTCTTCATCTCTCCGCCTCGCTTGAGCTATGGTGAGCAAGCGATGGGTCGGTCGACCCGGTCCCGGCCGAATCCATCCACCCGCACGGCGGATTGTCAAATCGAGGCTTTGAACGTGAGCACCCGCGCAGCAAACGACAACATCCAGACCAGCCGCTGGCTCGTCTCGACCGACCGGCTCGCCGCCCGGCTCGGCGAGCCGGATCTCGTCGTGATCGACGGCTCCTATCACCTGCCCGCCGCCAAGCGCGACGCCAGGGCCGAATATCGCGCCGCGCATATTCCCGGCGCGGTGTTCTTCGACATCGAGGAGATCGCCG
>VAZU01000419.1:480-1817 GCA_005884745.1 Alphaproteobacteria bacterium | reverse complement strand
CGGCCTGTTCTCGGCCGCGCGGGTGTGGTGGACGTTTCGCGTGTTCGGCGCCGAGCACGTGTTCATCCTCGACGGCGGCTTGCCGAAATGGCTCGCCGAAGCGAGGCCGGTCGAGAGCGGCGACGAGGTGCGCGAGCCGGCCCGGTTTTCGGCGCGCAAGAACGAGCAAGCGGTCAAGGCGCTCGAGGACGTGCGCCAGGCCCTGCGCAGCGGCGGCGCGCAAATCGTCGACGCGCGTTCCGCCGAGCGGTTCCGCGGCGAGGGGCCGGAGCCGCGGCCGGGCGTGCGCCCCGGACATATGCCGGGCGCGCGCAACGTGCCCTATGCGGGACTCATCGAGAACGGCCGGCTGGTTTCGCGCGACCGCATCGGCGCGGCGTTCGCGGGCGGCGGGGTCGATCTCGACAGACCGATCGTGACGAGCTGCGGTTCCGGCGTCACCGCGGCAATTCTGTGGCTCGCGCTCGACGCGCTGGGCAAGGAGCCGGCCGGCCTCTACGACGGCTCCTGGGTCGAATGGGGCTCCCGGCCGGATCTCCCGATCGCGACCGGGCCGTAGCCCGGATGCAGCGCCGCGCAGCGGCGCGAACTCCGGGGCCCGATGCGAGTTCAGCCATGGCGAGATCCGCAAGCTCCGTCGCGATCGTGACCGGCGCCGCCAACGGCATCGGATCGGCGATCGCGCGCTCGCTCATCCGTTCGGGTTGGCGCGTCGCCGCGCTCGATCTCGCCGGCACCGGTCTTGCCCGCCGGTTCGCCAAGCTCCGCCGCGCGATCATGATCGAAGGCGACGTGGCGCAAGAAGAGACGGCGAAGCGCGCCGTGGCCGCGGCGCTCGAACGCTTCGGCCGGATCGACGGCGTGGTGTCCAATGCGGGAATCTCGCGCAACCGGCCGATCGCCAAGCTCACGCTCGAGGAATGGCATCGCGTCCTCGACGTCAATCTCACCGCCGCCTTCCTGTTCGCCCGCGCCGCCGAGCCGGCGCTGCGCAAGAGCAAGGGCGCGATGGTGCTCATCGCGTCGAGCCGCGCGCTGATGTCGGAGGCCAACACCGAGGCCTATTCGGCCACGAAAGGCGCTCTGGTCGCGCTCACGCATGCGCTTGCGATCAGCTTCGCGCCCGACGTGCGCGTCAATTGCATCAGTCCCGGATGGATCCGGACCCGGAACTACGCGGAGCTGCGCAGACAAGACCACGCGCAGCATCCTGTGGGCCGCGTCGGCAAGCCGGAAGACGTCGCCGCAATGGCGGAATTCCTGCTCGACAAGCGGCGCTCGGGATTCATCACCGGCGCGAATTTTCTGGTCGACGGCGGCATGACGCGGAAGATGAT
>VAZU01000419.1:0-412 GCA_005884745.1 Alphaproteobacteria bacterium | reverse complement strand
GGGGACGGGGGGGGGGAGAGAACGACGCGGCCCCCACCCGCCGCTTCGCGGCGACCTCCCCCTTTCAGGGGGAGGTGAAGCGCGTGTGCGGCCCGTCAATGCAAAATCTGGCTGAGGAACAGCTTGGTCCGCTCGTGCTGCGGACGGGCGAAAAATTCGTTCGGCTCGTTCGCTTCGATGATCTGCCCGGCGTCCATGAAGATCACCCGGTTCGCCACCTGCCGGGCAAAACCCATCTCGTGGCTCACCACCAGCATGGTCATGCCTTCCTGGGCGAGCGCCACCATGGTGTCGAGCACTTCCTTGACCATCTCCGGGTCGAGCGCCGAGGTCGGCTCGTCGAACAGCATGATCTTCGGACCCATGCACAGCGCCCGCGCGATGGCGACGCGCTGCTGCTGCCCGCCGGAGA
>VAZU01000156.1 GCA_005884745.1 Alphaproteobacteria bacterium | reverse complement strand
CCCCATAGGCGATGCTGGAGCCGCGCACGCCCAGCCCCGCAACCGAGGCGGTGTTGACGATGGCGCCGCGGCTCGCCTTAAGCGCGCTCGCGGCGGCGTGCGCGCAGCGGAACGGGCCGACGAGATTGGTCATCAGGATTTTCTGCCAAAAGCTCTCGGTCATGGCGTCGAGATCGGCGAACTCGATGGGCTCGGTCGTCGCCGGCGTGCCCGCATTGTTGATCAGAACATCGAGCCGGCCGAGTTTTTCGATCGCGCTTTTCACCATGCGCTCGGCTTCGCCCGGCGCAGAGACGTTGCCGGGCGCGGAGACGACGTTACGGCCCGCGCCGATCAGCCGCTCGATCTCGGCGGGCCCGCGGGAATCCTCGGCGAGGTGATTCATCGCCACCGCGGCGCCGCATTGCGCGAACAGCTCGACTGCGGCAAGGCCAATGCCCGAGGCGCCGCCGGTGACGAGGACCGTGCGGCCTTTGAGGTCGGCGGTGATCATGATTTCCTCCCGTTCTCGTTTTTTCGTGCGCTCCCATGTTGTCATGGCCCGCGCATGCGGGCCGCCCAGTATCCGCCGCGTGGAAGCTACGCCTCCGGAATCATGGATGCTCCGGATTACTGGGTCGCCCGGTCAAGCCGGGCGATGATACGCTGGGGATGACGCGATCTAATCCAGCGGCAGCTTCACGATCCTCACATCCGGCTCCTCCGGATCGGCCTCGATGCGGAACCCGAGCTCGCGGCACATCGAGAGCATCACGCTGTTTTCGCGCAGCACCTGGCCCTCGATGCGCTGCAGGCCTTCGCTGCGCGCGTATTGGATGATCAGCTGCATCAGCTCCCAGCCGAGCCCGTGCCCCTTGAGGTCGGAGCGCAAGAGAATCGCATATTCGCCGCACTCGTAGTTGGCGTCGGCGTGAAGATGTACGAGCCCGAGCAGCTCCCCGGACGCTTCGTCGATGGCGGCGAACGCCATCGCGCGCCCGTAATCGAGCTGGGTCAGCCGGGCGATGAACGCATGGCTGAAGTCCTTCACCGGCGCGAAGAACCGCAGCCGCAGGTCCTCCGGCGTCACCTTGCCGAACAACGCGTGGACCGTCGACTCGTCCTCGGGACGCAGCGGCCGCACGAACATCCGCCTGCCGTCGGCGAGCGCGATGCGGCGCTCCCATTGCTTGGGATAGGGCCGCACCGCGAAGCGCGGGTTGCCGGTGCCCTTGAATCGCGGCTCGACCGGCGCGATCGCCACGCGGGCATCGAGCGCCAGCACGCCGGTTTCATCGGCCAGCAGCGGGTTGATGTCGAGCTCACGGATCTCCGGCAAGTCGGCCGCGAGCTGCGCGATCTTGACCAGCGCCAAGGCGACGTCGGCCTCGCGCGCCGCCGGGACGTTGCGGTAGGCCTTGAGCACCCGCGAGACGCGGGTGCGCGCGATCAGGTCGCCGGCGAGCTTCATGTCGAGCGGCGGCAGCGCCAGCGCCTTGTCGTTGATGACCTCGACCGCGGTGCCGCCGCGGCCGAATACGACGACCGGCCCGAAGGTCGGATCGTCGGCGATCCCGGCGATGAGCTCGCGCGCTTTCGGGCGCAGAACCATCGGCTGGACGATCACCCCGGCAATGCGCGCGTCCGGTCTTGCCGCGCGCGCCTTGCTGAGAATCTCGGCAGCGGCGTCGCGCACCGCCTCCTCGCTCGTGAGGTTCAGCCGCACGCCGCCGATGTCGGATTTGTGCACGATGTCCCGCGACTGGATCTTCACCACGACGGTGCGGCCGCCGGCGAGAAATGGCTTTGCCGCCTGGCCGGCCTGCTCCGCATTTTCGGCAAGCACGGCGGGAACGATCGGGATCGCATAGGCCGCGAACAGGCGGCCGATCTCGATGGGATCGAGCCAGCTGCGCGCATCGGCCAGCGCCGCATCGATGACGCGCCGCGCCGCTTCCACGTCCGGCGCGAAATGCTCCGGCAGGCTCGGCGGCGTCGCCATCAGGTCCTCGTGCGCTTCGGCGTAGCGCGCGAGATCCATGAAACCGCGGATCGCGTCGGATTCGGTTTCGAAATGCGGGATTTCCGCCGCCTCGAACGCGTCGAGCGCGGCGCGGTTCGCCCCGATCCAGACTGCGAACACCGGCTTCGGCCGCACCGATTTCGCGCGGTAACTCTTGACGAGATTCGACACCCTGGCGGCGGTATCGACCGGCGAAGCGAGCGCGGTCGGCACGTTGAGCACCAGGATCGCGTCGTTCTCGCGATCTTCGATCAGCGCCTCGAGCGCCGCGGCGTAGCGCTCCGCGTCGGCGTCGCCGACGATGTCGATCGGATTGGCGTGTGACCAGGTCGGCGGCAGAGCGGCATCGAGCCGCGCCCGCGCGTCCGGCGAAAGCCCGGCGATGGTGCCGCCGAGATCGACCAGCCGGTCGATCGCCAGAACGCCGATTCCACCGCCGTTGGTCAGGATCGCCAGGCGGCTTCCGGAGAACGGGCGCAACCGCCCGAGCGTCTCCACCGCGTCGAACAGCTCGTCGAGATCCGAGACCCGCAGCAGGCCGGCACGGCGGAATGCCGCGTCGTAGACCGCATCGGCGCCGGCGAGCGCGCCAGTATGGGTCGCCGCCGCCTTGGCGCCTTGTGCGTGGCGTCCGGATTTGACCACCACCACCGGCTTGGCACGGGCCGCGGCGCGGGCTGCCGACATGAACTTGCGGGCGTTCCGTATCGATTCGACATAGAGCAAGACCGCGCGCGTCGAGCGGTCCAGAGCGAGAAAATCCAAGAGATCGCCGAAATCGACGTCGAGCTGATCGCCGATCGACACCACCGCCGAGAAGCCGATGGCGCGCTGTGCCGCCCATTCGGCCATTCCGGCGACGATGGCACCGGACTGGGAGACGAGCGCGAGATCGCCTCGGCGCGGCATCCGGGTCGCGAAGCTTGCATTGAAATTCGCGGCGGGCGCCATGACCCCGAGGCAGTTCGGACCGACGATGCGCAGACCCTTTTCGCGGGCGGCGCGTTCGGCAGCCTCCGCGAGCGAGCCTCCGCCGTGCCCGAGCCCGGCCGTGAGGATGATCGCGGCGGCGACGCCGGTCCCGGCCGCCCCCGCGACGATCTGCGGCACCGAATCCGGCGGCGCGGTAATGACCGCGACATCGGGCGGCGGATCGATGGCATCGATGCTGGCGGCCGCCGCGATCCCCTCGATCTCGCGGTGGTGCGGATTGACCAGAGCGAGGGAACCGGAAAAGCCCCCGGCGCGCAGATTGCGCAGCACCGCGCGGCCGACCGAGCGCTCACGCGGGCTCGCGCCCACCAAGGCGACCGAGCGCGGACAGAACAGCTTTTCGAGCCGATAGGTCGACATGGGAGCCCCCGGACACGGGCTGCGAATAAAGGACCGGGCGGCGCATGACAATCAAGCCAAGGCGGCGCTGCCAAATCGGATCGCCGGTCGATAGTGGGTCAGACCTACTACCCGCTGGCCGCAACGATTGACACCACTCGCTGCGGAGCGCAGCCGGTCCAAACTGGCTTTCAGCGGTTGCCGGGGCGCCGCTCGATCCTACATCAACGGCGATTGGCCGCCGATGGCTCGCAGCGACGCTCTTCTCGTATTGCCTGGTCACGCGCGCGCTGCCGACCCTCCCCTGGCGGGGAGGGAAAAGAGCGCATCACCTCTCCAGATCCAGCGCCTCGAGAATGGCAGTGACCATCGGCCGCATGTGGAAATTCTCGGGCATGATGCTCACGCGCGCGCCGGCCTGCTCGATCGCGCGGCCGACCACCGGCCCGACCGCCGCAATTGTGGTGCGCCGCAGGCCCTCGCGCAGCCGCGCTTCCCGCCTGTTCTTGCCGGCGACCTCTTCGAGCCGGCGCACCTGCGGCGAGCTCGTGAACGTGATGAGATCGACCCGGCCCTCCGCCATCTCGTCGATGATTTCGACGACGCGCGCATCCTCGGTTTGCGAACCATAGACGTAGCAAAGCACCGGATCCGCCTTGGCGCCGTTCTGCTCGAGAAAGTCCAGCAACGCGGAGGTCTGCAGGTCGGGATAAAGCTGGACGGCGATGCGCCGCCCGGAAAGGTCCTGGCCCTGCAATACCGCGACGATGCCCTCGCTGGTCGGCGGCTCGGCGGCGAGATCGGCGTCGAGCCCAAGCTCGCGCAACCGCCGCACCGGCTTGGGACCGCGGGTGATCTTTCTCACCTTGCCGAGCACCGCCCGGAATGCGTCCTCCATGCCGGCACGGCGCGCGAAGCCGACGAGACGCTGCAAGCCCTCGCCGGTCATCAGGATGAGATCCTCGGGCGGATGTTCGGTGAACCGCCGCAGCCATGCCACGACTGGAGCCTGGTCGGGCGTGTCGTGGATCGACACCAAAGGACAGCGGATCGCGGTCGCGCCCTGGCGCTCCAGCATCTGCGCCAGCACGTCGAGCTCGCGCGTCTCCGGCACCACGATGCGCCGCCCGGCCAGGAGGCCGCTCATGTTGCGATCCCGTCAGATTCGGTAAGGCAATTGTAGGCGCGATCCGGACGGCATGCACGCTACTCCTCCCTCCCCTTCAGGGGAGGCTCGGCAGCGCGCAATCGCGAGCTGCCGGTGTGGGGTAGCGCCTGATCGCCCCACCCCGATGCTCACTTACCTTCGCGTCGACCTTCCCTCCGGGGGGATCAATACACGTCGCGCTGATAACGGCCGGCGCGGGCGAACTCGGCAAGCTGGGCTTTGGCTTCGCTCAGGCCGATGCCGCCCTGCTTGGCGATGATGTGCGCGAGCGCGAGGTCGACGTCGCGCGCCATGCGGGTGGCGTCGCCGCAGACATAGAGGTGCGCGCCATCCTTGATCCACGCATAGAGCTCCGCGGCCCGTTCGCGCATGCGATGCTGCACGTAGATTTTTTCGGTTTGATCGCGGGAGAAGGCGAGATCGAGTCTGTTGAGCAATCCGTCGGTGCGAAACGCTTCCAGCTCTTGCTCGTACAGGAAATCCAGCTCGCGGCGCTGATCGCCGAAGAACAGCCAATTCTTGCCGTTGGCGCCGGTCGCGCGGCGGTCCTCCAGGAATGCGCGGAATGGGGCAATGCCGGTACCCGGGCCGATCATCACGATCGGAACGCTGGGGTCGGCCGGCAGATCGAAGCCATGCGCCGGCTTGACGAATACCGAGATCGCGCAGCCCTTTTGCGCGCGTTCGGCGAGAAAGCTCGAGGCCACCCCCTTGCGCAACCGGCCGCGCATCGCATAGCGAACGGCGGCCACGGTGAGATGCACCTCGCCCGGATGCACCTTGGGCGAGGAAGCAATCGAATAGAGCCGCGGCTCCAATCGTCCGAGCGCCAGGATCAGCTCCTCGATGGGCGGCTGCGCGGACGGAAAGGCGAGCAAGAGATCGAGCAGATCGGCGTTGGCGGGCTCGGCGCCGGGATAGCCTTCGGCGAGCGCCTGCAGGCGGTCGGCTTCGCCCGGATCGCGCGCGCGGGAAGCGAGCACTTCGATGGCCCGGTCGGAAGGCCGGCCGATATCGCAGGCTTCGAGCAGCGCCTCGCGCAACGGCCGCCGGGTGCCGTCGGGACAATCGACCTCGCAAGCAGCCGGAACCGCCAGACGCTCGATGATCGCCGCAACGATCTCCGGCTCGTTGGCCACATGGACGCCAAGCGCGTCCCCGACCTTGTAGCCGAGCGACAAATCCTGATGCCGGAACACGACATGGCGGGTATCTTTTTCGGAACCCTCGCGATTGAGGCGGAGCGCGCCATCGAACCGCGCCGGCAGCGGCGCCGACGGAGCGAGCGGCGCCGACGCAGCTTGGATTTTTGGCGGGCTCATGACTCCCGCGGCGGCGGCAGGCGGCGCCGCGACGAGCTCCTTGAGCATGCGGGCGGTTTCCTTGCCGCCCGGTACGCAGCGGGTGAGGCTCTTCTCCTCGCCCCGCGCGATCGCCTCGGCATACGTCTGGCAGAGATAATTGCACTGCCCGCAATCGAGCTGACCCATTGCGGCCATCATTCGCCGCTCCAGCGGGCGGCCGTCCGCGAGCCTGATGCGCTCGTCGATGGGCAGCGCCGGATCGTGCCAGGGAAATTCCTCGGGCGCCGGGTCGGCGGCTTGCGGAACGGGCAACGGTTGCGCCGAGAGGACCGGGGTTCCGGCGTCCGCCCGCATTGCCTGATCGGCGCCGACCAGGCCGGCCAGCAAGCCGTTGAGCCAGGCACGCTGCGCCGGCGAGAACGGCGAATTGTCGGGAACGATCGGCGCGATGTAGCTCATGGAATCATCCTGCGTATTTCACGCGCATTCCTCTCATGCGGCGGCATCGATCAGCCGAGCGAGCTCCTCGACGCTGTGGCGCTGCGAAAACGCGCGGAAACTCTCTTCGCTGCCACGGCGATGCGCGAGATAGGCGCGCAGCACGCGCTCGAGCCGCGCCGCCAGATCCGGAAACGGAATGGCACGCAACAGCGGCCGGCCGAGCCGCTGCTCGGCGCCGGCGCCCCCGCCGATGAAGACATCGTAGGGCCACGTAGTGCTGGGCGCAGGAATTGGGGCAGCCGGTGAGATGCACGTTGAGCGGCTGGTCGAGCGCTACCGAAGCCTCGAGCTGTTCGGCGAGCTCAAGCGCCTGGCCCTTGGTGTTGGTCAGCGCGAACTTGCAGCCGGTGTTGCCGGTACAGGCGACAAGCCCGCTGCGGATCGGGCCGGCGCGCAAGTCGAGTCCGAGCGCCTTCACGCCGGCTTCGGCCGCGGCGATCTCCGATTCGGGAACATCGGAGATCAGCAGATTTTGCCAAACCGTCAGCCGCAGCGTGCCGCTGCCGCGCTGCTCGGCAATTTCGGCCAGGGCGCGCATCTGCTCGGCCGTCAATCGGCCCACCGGGACGGCGACACCGAGATAGAACAGCCCGGCTTGGCGCTGCGGATGCACGCCGAGATGCGCGCCTTTGACGGGCGGCTTGCGCGGCACGCAGCGTTCCAGCGGAAACCGCTGCGGCTTGAACGAAAGATGTTTTTCCGCCTCGGCGAGGAAACCGTCCAGCCCCAGGCGTTCCAGCACATATTTGAGCCGCGCCTTCTTGCGGTCGGTGCGATCGCCGTGATCGATGAAGCCACGCACCAGGGCGAGCGCTACCGGCGTGCATTCCTGCGGCCGGATCAGCAGCCCGGCGTCGCGCGCGAAATCGCCGTGCCCGGTGATGCCGCCGAGCAGGACCCGGAAATAGACGCCGGGCGCGACGGCCTCGCCCTCGCCGACCGCGACCGCCGCAAAGCCGATGTCATTGGTGTCCTCGAGCACGGAAACCGAGCCGCCGCCGTCGAACCCCATGTTGAACTTGCGCGGCAGGCCGTATAGCTCGCGATGCTGCAAGATGGTGTAGTGGAGCTCGCGGCACAGCGGCCGGGAGTCGATCAGCTCGTCCGGATCGATGCCGGCGGTCGGGCTCCCGGTGATGTTGCGCAAATTGTCGGCCCCGGCGCCGCGCGTCGTGAGCCCGAGGCCCTGGATCTCGGTCACCACGTCGAGGATCGACTTCGGACCGATCTCGCGCAGCTGCAGATTGGCCCGCGTGGTTACGTCGGCATAACCGCCTGCATGTCGCTCCGCGACATCGGCGATGCCGCGCAGCTGATGGGCGTTGAGGATGCCGTTCGGGATCCGCAGCCGGCACATGAACGCGTCCTGCGCCGGCGCTACGTAGAACAATCCGTGGAACTTGTGCAGGAATACGTCGGTGCCCTTGGGGAAGCGGCCGGCTTCGGCGTTGGCGCGCATCTCGTCCCACCTGTCGAGCGGGTTCTTGGCGCGCTTGGCCATTTCCTCGGCGGTGAGCTTCTTGCCGGCGGCGAGGAAGCGATCCTGCGCGGCGCGGTGGATGGTTTCGGGACCCGCCGGGGCCGGTTCGGCGGGCGCCATTGCCGCCGCGCCGTTGGCGCCGGGAACGGTTGGAGGAGAACCCGTCCCGGCGCCTCGGCGCGTCAACAGCCCGGCGAAGAAGCCCTCGAGATAGCGTTTCTGCTCCTCGGTGAAGTCAGGGCCCATCATCTCCACCGGCGCTTCATTCGGCCGGCGCCATGCTGGGCACCGCTTTCGGGGCGGGCTCGCGGGAAGCCGCCCAATAGCCGAGCCCCATGATGCCTGCTCCACTGACGATGTTGCCGAGCGACACCCAGACCAGATTGTGCAGCATCCCGATCCAGGTGACGTTGTCGGGATGGTTGCCCAAGAGCGCGATCGACAGCAACGTCATGTTGGCGACCGAGTGCTCGAACCCGCTGCCGATGAAGGCGAACAGGCACCAGAAGATGGCGATGCATTTCGCCGCGTCGCTGGTCATGCGCGCGCTCATCCAGATGGCGAGGCAGACGAGCCAGTTGCACAGGATTGCGCGGGCGAAGAGCTCGATCGCAGGCGCGTTCATCTTCGCCGCCGCGACCTTCATCAGGAACTGACTGTTGGAATGCAGCATGGCGCCGCCGCCGCCGGCGACGAACAGAACCGCAAGCAGGCCCGCGCCGACGAGATTGCCGACCCAGGTCATGCTCCATGACGAGCCGAGATCGGCGAGGCCGACCCGGCGGCGCAGCACGCCGAGCGACATGAACATGGTGTGACCGGTGAAGAGGTCGGAGCCCGCGAAGATGACCAGCGTGAGCGCGATGCCGAACGAGGCGCCCATGATCAGCCCGCGGTAGGCCGGATCCGCATCGGAGCCGACGCAGAAGATCAGGATGATGCCGAGCCCGACGTAGGCGCCGGCCATCATCGAGCTGATGAAAAATCCCCCCGGCGACCGGCGCAGGTACTCGCCCTTCTTGGCTGCGACCGCGGCGAAATGATCGACGGTTTCCGCATACATGCTGCTTTCTCCATTGGCTGGGCGCCGGCCTGCCGGCCGGAGCGCGAACCTCCTGGAGTGGATTTTGCAAGACATAGGCCAGTCGGGCCTGCGGACTAAGATGTTGGGCACGTTCCGGAATCGCCGTTGAATAAAAATTGAGCGGAGGCTTTTTTGCTCAAAATCTCGCCATGTGATTCAATATTGTGCACCGCAGCAAAGAGCCCTTGGCGAATTTCTCACGATTCGGCGATCGTGAACGTCGGCACCGGCGGACCAGCCTCGCTGGGGCTGAATTTCAGCCGCACCTCTTGCCCGATCGCCAGCGCGTCGAAGTCGCAATCGACCAGGTTCGTGAGCATGGTCGGACCTTCGGCGAGCGTCACATAAGCGACCACATAGGGCTCGGCCGCCCGCCGCATCACGCTGTACGAGTAAATCGTCCCCCGCCCCGATGCTTCGACCCACTCCGTCTTCTCGCCCCAACAGAACGGGCACGCCTTTCGCGGGTACCAATGCGCCTTGCCGCAGGCGGTACACCGGCGGATCAGGAATCGGCCTTGCGCGGCGGCATCCCAAAACGCCTGCGTTTCCGGGTTCGGTTTGGGAGCGGGGATTTTTCTCATCGCCATGGCCTTCACTCCCGCTCCAGGATCAGGGTGGCGCCGGCGTGCCGGGTCGCAAGCGAGCCGCCGGTGCCGTGCGCCAGCGCCAGATCGCAGTTCTTGACCTGCACGGCCGGATGCGCCTCGCCGCGCAACTGGCGCACCGCCTCGATCACCTTGGTCATGCCGCCGCGATTGGCCGGATGGTTGTTGCACAGTCCGCCGCCGTCGGTGTTGAACGGCAGCTTGCCGACCCCGGAGATCAAATTGCCGTCGGCGACGAACGCGCCGCCGCGGCCTTTTTCGCAGAACCCGAGATCCTCGAGCTGGATCAGCACCGTGATGGTGAAACTGTCGTAGATCGACACGTACTTGACGTCGGCCGGCTTGACGCCGGCTTCCGCAAATGCCGCCGGCCCGGACCACACCGCGGCCGAATAGGTGAGATCGATATCGCCGCCGGCCTGGAGTTTCGGCGCGGTGCCGGTGCCGATCAGCTTGACCCGCGGCCGGTTGAGACTCCGGGCGATCTCCGGCTTGACCACGACGAGCGCGCCGCCGCCGTCGCTGATGACGCAGCAATCGAGCCGGTGCAGCGGATCGGCGACGATCGGCGAGTTGACCACGTCCTCGACGGTGACCACTTCGCGCAGCATGGCGTGGGGATTGTGCTGGGCATGATGGGAGGCCGCGACTTTGATCCAGGCGAGCTGCTCGCTCGTGGTGTCGAACTCGTACATGTGCCGCATCGCGCACATGGCATAGCCGTTGATGATGGTGAGGCCGAACGGGGATTCCCATTGGGCATCGGGCTGCGCGGGATTGTAGGTGCGCGGCGCCGTGCCGGTCGCCATGCCCTCGCTGCGCGGCCGCCCGGCGAGCGTGATCAACGCCACGTCGCACTTGTCCGCGGCGATCGCCTGCGCGGCATGCGCCACGTGCAGCAGATACGAGGAGCCGCCGGTGTCGGTGCTGTCCACGTGCCGGACCTTGAGGTTCATATAGTCGAGCATCGACAGCGGCCCGAGCCCCGGCGCGTCGCCGGCGCAGAAATAGCCGTCCACGTCCCGCATGCTCAATCCCGCGTCCGCGAGGGCGCCGATCGCGACCTCGGCATGGAGCTCAGCCACGGATTTGTCCTCGGCCTTGCGCGTCGGATGCTCGAAGGCGCCGGCGATGTAGCATTTGCCTGTGGTCATGTGATTTTCAATCCGTGGATGAGGTCTCGGCGGGGAGCAAGGATTGGATCAGAAAATCCGCTGGAGGAACACCAGGTCGAGCCAGCGTTCGAATTTCCATCCGACCTGCCGGAAATGCGCAACCTTTTCGAAGCCGAATTTGGCGTGCAGCTTCAAGCTCGCCGCGTTGGTCGCATCGATGCCGGCCACCATGGCATGAAAGCCGCGGGAGCGCGCGATCTCGATGAGAGGGCCGAGGATCGCGGTGCCGATTCCGCGGCCGCGTTGTTCCGGGGCGACATAGACCGAGTTCTCGACCGTGTAGAGATACGCGGCCCAGGGTCGGAACGGACCGTAGCTCGCGAACCCCGATACGATGCCCGCGTCCAGACCCACCAGCACCGGAAAGT
>VAZU01000155.1:5836-15732 GCA_005884745.1 Alphaproteobacteria bacterium | reverse complement strand
GGACGCCGCGAAGCGGCTATCCGGGACCCATGACCACAATCCTCGCAATTTCGCGCGATCCGTGGTCATGGGTCCCCGCTTTCGCGGGGACGACGCGCGCAAGCTAACGTCTCTCATCAACCAAAATCTTCCGCCCTGAGCCCGATCGGCGTTCCATGCGGCGTGCGGTCGGCGGCATGATCCCAGGCATCGCGATAGCGCGTGAGTGTTTCGGAGCTGGCGATGCCCTTGGCGGCCACCAGGTTCTCCAGCGCGGCGAGCCAATGCCGATAATACGTCGTGCCCAGATCGGGATCGCCGGCGGCCTGCGCGCTGCGGATCTCCTCGGCCAAGGCCGCCGCCCATTGAGCCCAGGTGAAAACGCCGCGCTCATGAAGCGCGAGTGCCATGGCGAAAGCCTGCGCCTCCCACGGCTCGCGAAACAAAGGCTCGCCGGAATCGAGCGGAATCCCCGGCAGGCTCGCGGCCGCCTCCGCTTCAGGCCGGCTCGAGATAGGGTTCCCAGGCATCGACCGAGACCTTCAGTTTCGGGTCGCTCTCGGCGCCCCACAATTCGCGGCCCTCGAAGCGCACGGCGTAGAGCCACTGCGGATTCTCGCCCGCGCCCGCCGCATTGCTGTCGGGAAAGACGTGGCAGCCGTGCACGCGCTCGATCGTGCCGAGATGGCCGCGGACGTAGCGCGGCAGGCGCGTATGCCCTCCCGGATGCAGGTTCCTGGCGCGCACCCGGTCGCCCGGCTTGAATCGCGCGCGCGTTGCCGACTCACGCACCGCGACAGTTCCGCGCGACAGCACCTGGTCGACCTCGTCGGCGGCGAGAATTCGCTTCACCGGTCGTGTGCTGCCGCGCGCGTGGCCGGCGGCGAGTTCCTCGGCGCTCACCAGGCGGCGTGCGGCCAGCAGCGCTTCGAGCCCGGCGAACCAAAGCTCGTAATAGCTCTTGGCGAGGTAATCGGCCGGCGAACGGTTCTCGCGCGCAACCCGCGACATGTCGATGTTCCATTCGCCGGTCGCGCCCATCGCGACCGTGATCGCGAAGGCGCGCCGCTCCCATTCGGCATGGAAGGCCGGCTCGTTCGGCTCGGGCTCGACCGGCCCAAACCCGTGCACGCCGCCCATGTCGTGCGCGCCGTTCATGGCGCCTCGGCGGGAGATTTCGGCAAGCCGGTCCCGATCATGGAATCGCGGGTCACGAGCGCCGCGAGCCTTTCCTCGGTAAAACCCTCGGTGCCGGCTGGGCGCATCGGCACCACGAGGTAGCGCACCTCCGCGGTCGAATCCCACACGCGGATCTCGGTTTCGTCCGGCAGTTCCACCCCGAACTCGCGCAGCACGCCGCGCGGGTCGGCGACCGCGCGCGAGCGATAGGGCGCGGATTTGTACCAGACCGGCGGCAGCCCCAGCACCGCCCAGGGATAACAGGAGCACAGCGTGCAGACGACCATGTTGTGGATTTTTGCCGTGTTCTCGACCGCGATCATGTGCTCGCTCTGGCGGCCTGCGAACCCCATGGAGGCTATGGCGCCAGTCGCGTCCTTGCGCAGCTGCTCGCGATATTCCGGGTTCGACCACGCCCGCGCGACGACGCGCGCGCCGTTGCGCGGCCCGACCTTGGTCTCGTAGGTCTCGATCAGGCGATCGAGCGCGGCCGGCTCGACATAGCCCTTCTCGGTCAAAATGGTCTCGAGCGCGCGAACGCGCAGCTCCGTTTCCGAGAGCTCCGAGCCGTGCGCATGGGCGTGGTCGTGCGGCTCGGCTTTGTGAACGCTGGGCATGCCGCCAGTCTAGCCCAGCCGAGGCGCATTGCCCACGGCCGTCACCCTGGGGTCCCCCAGCGAGCGGGGCCTCGAAGGGCGACCACGCCTCGGCCGTCCTTCGACGCTCGCCGCTTGCACGGCTCGCGCCTCAGGATGACGGCCGGGAAGCTTGCCTCACGGTGCCGGCCGCGCTTCATTCCCGTAGAGGGGCAGCCCATGAAAGCAGCGGAATTGTTCGATCTGACCGGCCAGGTGGCGCTGGTGACCGGCGCCTCGAGCGGGCTCGGCGTGCGCTTTGCCGAAGTGCTCGCCGCGAACGGCGCCTCGGTCGCGCTGGTCGCACGGCGCGCCGAGCGGCTTGCCGCCGTCAAGGACCGCATCGGACAGAACGGCGGCCGCGCGGTCGCGGTCTCGGCCGACGTGCTCGATCGCGCCGCGATGCGGCGCGCGTTCGACGCCGCAGAAGCGGCGTTCGGCACCGTGACCGTGCTGGTCAACAATGCCGGCGTCACCCATGCGGATCGCGCCATCGAGATCGAGGAGACGCAATGGCGGCGGGTATTGGGCACCAATCTCGACGCGGTGCTGTTCTGGGCGCAGGAGCGCGGCTCGATCATCAATGTCGCGTCGATCCTCGGCTTCGGCGTCGACAAGGGCCTGATCGCCTACAGCGTCGCCAAGGCGGGCGTCGTCCAGCTCACCAAGGCGCTCGCGCTCGAGCTCGCCTTCAAGGGCGTGCGGGTCAACGCCATCGCGCCGGGTTACGTGGTCACCGAGATCAACCGCGAGTTCCTCGCCGCCAAGGGCGCGGAGATCGCCCGGCAGATCCCGGCGGGGCGGCTCGGCGAGGAGCGCGACCTCGACGGCGCATTGCTGCTGCTCGCCTCCGGCGCCGGCCGGTTCATGGCGGGCGCGACCATCGTGGTCGACGGCGGCCAGATGGTCGGGCTGCGGGGATAGGCGGCGATTTCGCCGTCCTGCTGCGATGCGCCAAAATGCGCCGGAAGAGGGCGCAAGGAAACTTCGTTGCAGGCGGCCAAGACAAAACGAAATTGACCCTTGCAAAGCCAAGTGTCAGCATCATTTGCGTTTTATTCGAAAACCTGGGCCGCGATTCCGGCGCTCCTTTGCGGCCGGCACGTCGCGAGGGCCCGTTCCGCCGCGGAGATAGCAGCGAATGGCGCTCAAGCCAGTCAGCCTCGACGACAAGTTCGATATCGGCCAAGGGCGGATCTTCGTCACCGGTTTCCAAGCGCTGGTCCGCCTCTGCCTGATGCAGAAGGAGCGCGACCGCCGCGCCGGGCTCCATACCGCGGGCTTCATCACCGGCTATCGCGGCTCGCCGCTCGGCGGCCTCGACCAGCAGTTCGTGCGCGCCGGGCGGCATCTCGAGGCCGCCGACATCCGCTTCCAGCCCGGCCTCAACGAGGATTTGGCGGCCACCGCGGTATGGGGCTCGCAGCAGGCCGAGCTGCGCGGCGAGGGCAAATTCGATGGCGTGTTTTCGATGTGGTACGGCAAGGGACCGGGCGTCGACCGCACCGGCGACGTGTTTCGCCACGCCAATCTCGCCGGAACCTCGAAGCACGGCGGCGTGCTCGCCCTCATGGGCGACGATCACACCGCGGAATCCTCGACCACCGCGCATCAATCCGAGTTCCATTTCGTCGACGTCATGATCCCGATCCTCAACCCCGCCGGGGTTCAGGAGATCATGGACTACGGGCTCTACGGCTGGGCGATGTCGCGGTTCTGCGGCGCATGGACCGCGCTCAAATGCATGCACGAGACCATCGAATCGACCGCAATCGTCGACGGCAGCCTCGAGCGGGTGAACATCGTCATCCCCACCGATTTCGCCATGCCGGAGGGCGGGCTCAACATCCGACTCCAGGACACCTTCCTCGGCCAGGAAGCGCGACTGCACGACTTCAAGCGCGATGCCATGCTGGCGTTCGTGCGCGCCAACAAGCTCAATCGCAACATCACCTCCGGCGGACGCAACGCCAGGATCGGCGTCATCACCGTCGGCAAGTCCTACCTCGACGTGCGCGAGGCGCTCGACGAGCTCGGCATCGACGAGGTCAAATGCAACGATCTCGGGATCCGGCTCTACAAGGTCGCCTGCCCGTGGCCGCTCAGCCAGCGCGAGCTCATGGAGTTCGCGCAAGGCCTCGATCTCATCATCGTGGTCGAGGAGAAGCGCTCGCTGATCGAGGTCCAGGTCCGCGAGGAGCTCTACGGCACCGCGAACCAGCCGGTGTGCATCGGCAAGAGGGACGAGCGCGGCAACTGGCTGTTCCCGGTCAAAGGCGCGCTCGATCCCAACGACATCGCCGTCTGCATCGGCGAGCGGCTGCTCGAGCGCGGCCGCAACGAGGCGCTGGCGGCGAAGGTCGCCCGGCTCAAGGAGCGCCAGCGCGCGCTCGCCGAGATGGCGGACGTGGCGACCCGCACGCCGTACTTCTGCTCCGGCTGTCCGCACAATTCCTCGACGGTGGTGCCGGAGGGCATGCGCGCCTATGCGGGGATCGGTTGCCATTTCATGGCGCAATGGATGGATCGCTCCACCCTCGGCTACACCCAGATGGGCGGCGAGGGCGCCAATTGGATCGGCGAAGCCCCGTTCTCGAACCGCGGCCACGTGTTCCAGAACCTCGGCGACGGCACCTACAATCATTCGGGCTATCTGGCGCTGCGCGCGGCGATCGTCTCGGGCGTCAACATCACCTACAAGATCCTGTTCAACGACGCGGTGGCGATGACCGGCGGCCAGCCCAACGAAGGCGGGCTGAGCGTGCCGGAGATCGCCCGCCAGGTCGCAGCCGCCGGCGTCAAGCGGCTGGTCGTCGTCACCGACGAGCCGTGGAAATATCCCGCCGACGTCGGATGGCCGCGCGGCGTGACCGTGCACCATCGCGACGAGCTGATGCGCGTGCAGACCGAGCTCGCCTCCGTCGAGGGCGCGAGCGTGCTGATCTACGATCAGACCTGCGCGGCGGAGAAACGCCGGCGCCGCAAGCGCGGGCTCTATCCGGATCCCGACAAGCGCGTGATCATCAACGAGCTGGTGTGCGAGGGCTGCGGCGATTGCGGCGTGCAGTCGAACTGCGTCTCGGTGCAGCCGCTGGAAACCGAGTTCGGGCGCAAGCGCCGCATCGATCAGACCAGCTGCAACAAGGATTTCAGCTGCCTCAAGGGTTTCTGCCCCTCGTTCGTCACCGTCCACGGCGCCAAGCTCAAGAAGGGCAAGACCGTCGCCGAAGGCGAGCATCTGCCGGCGCTGCCGGAACCGAAGCTCGCGGAAATCGGCGCGCATCCCTACGGCATCATCGTCACCGGCATCGGCGGCACCGGCATCGTCACCATCGGGGCGGTGCTCGGCATGGCGGCGCATCTCGACGGCAAGGGCTGCGGCATCATCGACATGGCCGGGCTCGCGCAGAAGGGCGGGGCGGTGCTGAGCCATTTGCGCATTGCGCGCCGGCCCGAGGACATCCACGCGATCCGGGTGCCGGCCGGCGGCGCCGATCTCGTCATCGGCGGCGACATGGTGGTCGCCAGCGCCAAGAAGGTGCTCGGCGCGGTCAAGCGCGGTCAGAGCCGGATCATCGCCAATCTGGCGGAAATCCTCCCGGGCGATTTCACCCGCGACGCGGATTTCTCGCTGCCGGCGCAACGCATCAAGCGCGCGATCCGGACCAGCGCCGGCGAGGATCGCAGTTATTTCGTCGACGCGACGCGGCTCGCAACCGCGCTGCTGGGCAACTCGATCGGCGCCAATATTTTCCTGGTCGGCTATGCTTATCAGCTCGGCGCGCTGCCGCTCTCGGCCGCCGCCATCGAGAAGGCGATCGAGCTCAACGGCGAGGCCGTGGCCATGAACCAGGCGGCGTTCCGCTGGGGGCGCCGCGCGGCAATCGATCTGCAAGAGGTGGAGAGGCTCGCCAGACCGGAGGCGGTTCAGGACGACCGCCGGCTCTCGCAATCGCTGCCGGAAATGATCGAGCGCCGGGTCGCGTTCCTGACGCAATATCAGAACCGGGCCTATGCGCGGCGCTACCGTACGCTGGTCGAGCGCACCCAGGCCGCCGAAGCCGAAAAAACCCCCGGCAAGAGCGGGCTGGCCGAGGCGGTGGCGCGATATCTGTTCAAGCTGATGGCGTACAAGGACGAGTACGAGGTCGCGCGGCTCTACACCGACGGCGCGTTCCTCAAGCAGGTGGCCAACGAAGTCGACGGCGAGAACCTGCGGCTCGAGTTCCATCTGGCGCCGCCGCTGCTGGCCCGCCGCGATCCCGAAACCGGCAAGCCGAAGAAGATGGCGTTCGGCCCGTGGCTGCTGTCGGCGTTCGGGCTGCTGGCGAAGCTGAAGTTCCTGCGCGGCACCCCGTTCGATCCATTCGGCCGCACGATCGAGCGGCGCACCGAGCGGGCGCTGGTGCGCGACTACGAGACGATGCTCGACGAGCTGCTGGCGAGACTGTCGCCGCGGAACCACCATATCGCGGTGGCGCTGGCCGCGATCCCGGAAAAGATCCGCGGCTTCGGCCACGTCAAGGTCTGGCACCTGCAAAGCGCCAAGGCCGAGGAGGCGGCGCTCATCGAGCAGTTCCGGGCCGGGCCCGCCCCGGCGCTCAAAGCGGCCGAGTAATCCCCTCGCCCCGCGGAGCGGGGAGAGGGGAAGGGCACCTCAGCAGCGCCATCAAAAACTTGACCTCCCCTCCGCTACCTTCTCATATGCTGCCCTGAAACCAACAACAGTCCGCCGGCCCAACGGCGGCACCAGATGGGCGTCTGCCGCGCGCGCAAAGCGCGGGAAACTGGGAGGATGGCGCCGTGGCCGAGAGCGCCGCTGACGCGGACACGTTCCCGAAGCTGCTTATCCACAATGCGGAGACGATCGGCGCGCGGCCTGCGATGCGCCACAAGGATCTCGGCATCTGGCAGACCTGGACCTGGAGCGACGTGCTCGAGGAGGTCCGCGCCTTCTCGGTCGGGCTCGAGGAACTCGGGCTCGCCCGCGGCGAAAAATTCGCCATCGTCGGCACCAACCGGCCGAAGCTCTATTGGGCGATCTGCGCAGGCCAGGCGCTGGGCGCCGTTCCGGTGCCGATCTATGCCGATTCGGTCGCGGAGGAGATGGCCTATGTGCTCGAGCACGCCGAGGTGAAGCTCGCGGTCGTCGAGGACCAGGAGCAGGTCGACAAAGTGCTCTCGGTGTCCGACCGCCTCACCTGCCTGGGCCGGCTCATCTACGACGAGCCGCGGGGTTTGGGCTCGGCCGGCAGGCGCTCGCCGCCGATCCGGCGCGGCTCGAGCGCTGGCGGCAATCGATCGAGGCCGGCAAGAGCAGCGATCTCGCAATCATCCTCTACACTTCGGGAACGACGGGTCGGCCGAAGGGAGTCATGCTGACCCACGAGAACGTCATGGTCTCGGCGCGCAACGCCAACGCATTCGATCGGCTCGGCCGCGACGAGGAGGTCATCGCCTATCTGCCACTCGCCTGGATCGGCGATCACATCTTCTCCTACGCGCAATCCTATGTGGCCGGCTATTGCGTCAACTGCCCGGAAACTCTCGAGACCGTCGTCGAGGACCGGCGCGAGATCGGCACGACCTATGCGTTCGCGCCCCCGCGCATCTACGAGAACCTGATCACGCTCACCATGGTGCGGATGGAGGACGCGAGTGCGTTGAAGCGGAAGATGTTCCATTTCTTCATCGGCGTGGCGCGGCGCTGGGGCGAGAAGATTCTCAATCATGAGAAGGTGCCGCTGTACGCGCGGTTGCTGTACCGGCTGGGCGACGTGCTGGTCTACGGGCCGCTGAAGAACCGGTTCGGCCTGTCGCGCATCCGCGTCGCCTATACGGCCGGCGAGGCGATCGGGCCGGAGATCTTTGGCTTCTATCGCGCGCTCGGCATCAACCTGAAGCAGCTCTACGGACAGACCGAGGCTTCCGTCTACATCACCGCGCAGCCGGACGGCGAGATTTTTGCCGATACGGTCGGCAAGCCTTCGCCCGAGGTCGAGATCAAGATCTCGGAGAGCGGCGAAGTGCTGTTCCGCTCGCCGGGCGTGTTCACCGGCTATTACAAGGATCCGGAAAAGACCGCGGAAGTGCGGACGCCGGACGGCTGGGTGCATACCGGGGACGCCGGCTTCTTCGATGCGAAGACCGGGCATCTGAAGATCATCGACCGGGCCAAGGACGTCGGCCGGCTCGACGACGGCACCTTGTTCGCGCCGAAATATCTGGAGAACAAGCTCAAGTTCTATCCGAACATCAAGGAAGCGGTGGCGCTCGGCGACAAGCGCGATTTCGTCTGCGCCATGGTCAACATCGATCTGGTCGCGGTCGGCAGCTGGGCCGAGCGCAACAACGTCGTCTACGGCTCCTATCAGGAGCTCGCCGGCCATCCGCTGGTCTACGACATGATCGAGCGCCACATCGACGAGGTGAACCGGTCGCTGGTCGGGGAGGCAGTCATGGCCGGGGCGCAGATCCGGCGCTTCCTGGTGCTGCACAAGGAGCTCGATGCGGATGACGGCGAGCTCACCCGTACCCAGAAAGTGCGGCGCGGCTTCATCGGCGAGCGGTATGCCCCGCTGGTCCAGGCGCTCTACGACGGCTCGCAGCAAGCCGACATTGCCACCGCGGTGACCTTCGAGGACGGCCGCAAGGGCGTGATCCGCGCGCGCGTCGCGATCCGCGACGTGAAGGTCTACCCGGCGCCAGTCCGCGACCTGGAGCAGGCCGCATGAACCTCGGCGTCGCCGGTTCCCCTCCCCCCGCGAAGCGGAGGGGAGGGGCTAGGGGTGGGGGGCGATGCAGCCGCAGCGCAAGAAATATTCTCCCCACCCCGACGTGCAGCGCGCGGCGTTGCGCGTCGACCCTCCCCGCCAGTCCAAGTCGGATGTTTCCGACTTGGACCAATCATATGATTGGCCGAACCCGGGAACACCCGGGTTCGGCTGGGCGGGAGGCTAAGGGCGCCGAGTTGCTCGCCCGTGCGAGCAGTGGAGTGGCAGCATGAGAGCGCCCTCGGCCCGCGACGTGGCCGCAGGCGAGGTGCTGCTCTCGGTCGAGCGGGTGTCGCTGGCGTTCGGGGGCGTGCGGGCGCTGGTCGAGGTCTCCTTCGATATCCGCAAGGGCGAGATCCGCGCCATCATCGGCCCGAACGGGGCCGGCAAGACCTCGATGCTCAACGTCATCAACGGCTTCTATCAGCCGCAGGACGGGCAAATCATTTTCCGCGGCGCGGCGCGCAGGAAGATGCGGCCCTATGAGGCGGCTTCGGGCGGCATCGCGCGCACGTTCCAGAACGTGGCCCTGTTCAAAGGCATGACCGCACTCGACAACATCATGGCGGGACGGTCGCTGAAAATGCACCGCGGCCTGGTGTGGCAGCTCGTGCGCTACGGCCCGGCGCTTGCCGAGGAGGTCGAGCACCGCAAGCGGGTCGAGGAGATCATCGATTTCCTGGAGATCGCCGCGATCCGCAAAACTCCGGTCGGCCGACTGCCCTACGGGCTGCAGAAGCGGGTCGAGCTCGGGCGCGCGCTCGCCATGGAGCCGGATCTGCTGCTGCTCGACGAGCCGATGGCGGGCATGAACCTCGAGGAGAAGGAGGACATGTCGCGGTTCATTACGGCACCACGATCGCGCTGATCGAGCACGACATGGGCGTGGTGATGGATCTCTCCGACCGGGTGGTCGTGCTCGATTACGGCAGAAAGATCGCCGACGCGGTGCCCGAAGAGGTCAAGCGCGACAAGAACGTGATCCGCGCCTATCTGGGCGAGCCGCATGGGGTCAGCGTGTGATGCTTGCCAGCGCCCGTGCGGCGAACGCGCTGCACCCTCCCGCTACACGCAGGGTCATTGCGCATGCGCCGCGTCTCGCTCCGGTTACCTCCCCCCTTGTGGGGGAGGTCGGCTCGCGAAGCGAGCCGGGAGGGGGGTATCAAGCATTGCGGCGCCAAACACCCCCCTCCCCAACCCTCCCCCACAAGGGGGGAGGGAGCCGCGCCGCGTGAGCCGCCCGGATGGATCTGCTCTACAAGATCTTCCTCGATCCGTTCGTGCAGATGGGCGCGGCGCCGGATCTCTTGGTGCAGACGCTGTGGGAGGG
>VAZU01000155.1:0-5815 GCA_005884745.1 Alphaproteobacteria bacterium | reverse complement strand
CGCGCTCGGCTTCGTGCTGATCTTCAAGGCCTCGGGCGTCTTCAATTTCGCGCAAGGCATCATGGTGGTGTTCGCGGCGCTCACCCTGGTCGGCCTCAACGAGCGCGGCGTGCCGGCGTTCCTGGCGCTGGCGCTCACCGTGGTGGTGATGCTGGTGCTGGCGGTCGCGGTCGAGCGCCTGGTGCTGCGCCCGCTCGTCAATCAATCCGACATCATCCTGTTCATGGCGACCTTCGGCATCACCTATTTCCTCATCGGCTTCGGCGAGCTGGTGTTCGGCGGCAATCCGAAGATCATGATCGCCCGCGAGCTGTATCTGCCGACCGGCGCCGTCGAGTTCAAGACGCTGGGCGGCTTCGTGTCGCTGCAGAAGATCGACATCGCCGCGGCGATCATCGCCTCGCTCATGGTCGCGATCCTCGCCGTGTTCTTCCAGAAGACCCGGATCGGAAGGGCGCTGCGCGCGGTCGCCGACAGCCACAAGGCGGCGCTCTCGGTCGGCATCTCGCTCGAGCAGATCTGGGTGATCGTGTGGTTCACCGCCGGCATCGTCGCGCTCGCGACCGGCATCATGTGGGGCGCCCGCTCGGAAGTCTCCTTCGCGCTGCAGATCATCGCGCTCAAGGCGCTGCCGGTGCTGATCCTGGGCGGGTTCACCTCGATCCCCGGCGCCATCGTCGGCGGACTGATCATCGGCATCGGCGAGAAGCTCGGGGAGTTCTACTGGGGGCCGCTGCTCGGCAGCGGCATCGAGAGCTGGCTCGCCTACGTCATCGCGCTGGGATTCCTGGTGTTCCGGCCGCAAGGCTTGTTCGGCGAAAAGCTCATCGAGCGGATCTGAGAGAACGCGATGCTCTACCGCGAGGCCGGGCAATACAAGACCAGCTACGCCGCCGACATGGCGGTGTTCCCGATCCTGCAGGACCGGATCGGGATCGCGGTCATCTTGGCGGTGGCGTTCGTCCTCATCCCGGCGGCCGGCAACGCCTTCCTGCTCAACGCCATCATGATCCCGTTCCTGGTGTTCTCGCTCGCCGCGATCGGCCTCAACCTGCTCACCGGCTATACCGGCCTGCTCTCGCTCGGCACCGGCGCCTTCATGGGGGTCGGCGCCTATGCCTGCTACAAGCTCACCACCGCCTTCCCGAACGTCAGCGTGCTCATCTGGATCCTCGCCTCGGGATGCTTCTCGGCGGCGGTCGGCGTGCTGTTCGGGCTGCCTTCGCTCAGGATCAAGGGCTTCTATCTGGCGGTGGCGACGCTCGCCGCGCAGTTCTTCCTGCAATGGTGCTTCATTCGCATCCCGTGGCTGTTCAACTACAGCGTCTCGGGTGCCCTCGAGGTGCCGCAGCGGACCTCGTTCGGCGTGACGCTGACCGGACCCAACGCAACGCCGCTGACCCGGTATTTCGTCGTGCTGAGCATCGTCACCCTGATGACCTGGCTCGCTTCCAACCTGGTGCGCGGCCGCATCGGGCGCATGTGGATGGCGGTCCGCGACATGGATATCGCCGCCGAGCTCATCGGCATCCGGCTGCTGCGCACCAAGCTGCTGGCCTTCGCGGTGTCCTCGTTCTACTGCGGCGTCGCCGGCGCCATGATGGTGTTCCTGTGGTACGGCGGAGCCGAGGCCGACGTCTTCGCCATCGACCAGAGCTTCCTGATCCTGTTCATGATCATCATCGGCGGGCTCGGAACCCTGATCGGCGCGTTTTTCGGGGCGGCCCTGATCTTCATCCTGCCGATCCTGTTGCGCGCCGTGCCCGAGACCCTGGGCTTGCCGATTCATCCGGCGACGGTCGAGCACCTGACCTTCATGATCCTGGGATCCTTGATCGTGATCTTCCTCATCGCGGAGCCCAACGGGCTCGCCCGGCTGTGGCAAATCGCCAAGCAGAAGCTGAGGGTATGGCCGTTTCCGTACTGAGGATCCGTCTTTCAACAACATCGTTTCAGGTGATTTGCTCGGCGATCCACTTCAGGACATTGCAAGACTGACATTCGAAAATCCGGTAAGTCGGACTGTCGCCAAGACGGGGAATGACGGTAAGGAGGCTCGTCGGCTTTCCGCACTGGTCGCAGTTCGGGATTTCCCGAGGCAAAACCGATTTCGATGGATCATCACCGGGAGACATGGGCTTTACGACGCGAATGTTTCAGCCCCCGACCCCGATGATATCCGCTCCGCCTGAATTAGTCACGAACGGGAGCGTCGCTGCACTGCGGAGCGATACAGCGTGGTTTTCCTTTCGGATTCGATGAAGCGCCGGAATTACTGTTCGGGGCGCAGCGTGAGAACTTCGGCCTCAAAACGTTCATACTGCCGAAATGCGTTGTAAAGCCCGGAGAGCTGCTGCAACGCCCGCATTCGGGAATCCTCATCCCGCCACAAGACCGAAGTGACCCAGTGACCTCTTATGCTCGACTCGTAGATCTCGATACGGATGCAGCCGGGTTGGCGCTCGAGCTCGGGCTTGATCTCGACGCGCCATCTTTCTCGGAACTCCTCGAGTTGGTCCGATGGAATGAACCAGCGCCGGAGCACCATGATCATTGCGGCGGGCTCGCACGTTGGCTCGCGAACGAGCTTTCAGGATGATCGCGACCGCCGGAAAAACAACTCATGGATGAGGCTCTGGCATTGCTCGGGATCTCGGTTGTTTGTCACGGCAAAACCGGACCGGCCTCGATCATTGCATCCCTGCTCCGAACATCAAGGGCGTGAACTGGATACGAACATATTTCGCGGGATTTTCGCGAGTTTCCATCGGCATTCCGGAATCTTTGCAGCCCATTTGCTCCGATCCGATGGCGCCCCCGCTTTCGGGTACAGGGGGAAAACAACGGCAATTCAAGGCGCTTAGTTGGTCGGCCTGGTGCCTCGGAAATGACCGTATCGCTTTGTGTGGCGATGGTGCACACTCAGGCCTGAATTCCCCACGGGTGCCGCCAGGAACCCGGCGGAACGGAATCTCCCTCGCTCGCGACCTTGAGGCGAGGGCCCGAGAGGCGGCCGACGTTCACAGCCGGCGCGCAACAAAGGAGGAAATTCGATCAATCTCAAAGGCCTAGTGCTCGGCACGACGGTCGCGGTCACCCTGGGTGTCCCCGCCGCGATTGCGACCGCCTATGCCGCCGACGGAATCTACGTCCCGCTGCTCAGCTACCGCACCGGTCCCTACGCCGGTTCCGGAACGCCGATCGCCAACGGCATGTCCGATTATCTCAACATGCTCAACGAGCGCGACGGGGGCATCGGCGGGGTGAAGATCATCGTCGAGGAATGCGAGACCGGCTACGACACCAAGAAGGGCATCGAGTGCTACGAGTCGATCAAGGGCAAGGGCCCGGTGGTGGTCAATCCGTATTCGACCGGCATCACGCTGCAGCTGATTCCGAAGGCGGCGGTCGACAAGATCCCGATCCTGTCGATGGGCTACGGCCTGTCGCCGTCGGCCGACGGCAATCAGTTCCCCTGGATCTTCAATCCGCCGGCGACCTATTGGGACGGCGCCTCGGTGTTCGTCAAACATGCCGCCGAGGTCGAGGGCGGGTTCGACAAGCTCAAGGGCAAGAAGCTCGGGCTGGTCTATCTCGATGCGCCCTACGGCAAGGAGCCGATTCCGCTGCTCGAGCAATTGGCCAAGGATTACGGCTTCGAGCTCAAGCTCTACCCGGTGCCGGGCTCGGAGATGCAGAACCAGTCCTCGCTGTGGCTCAACATCCGCCGCGACCGGCCCAACTGGATCTACCTCCAGGGCTGGGGCGCCATGAACCCCACCGCGGTCAAGGAGGCGGCCAAGGCCGGCTTTCCGATGGACCGCCTGGTCGGCGTGTGGTGGTCGGGAGGCGATGACGACGCCCGTGCGGCCGGCACCGATGCCAAGGGCTACAGCTCGCTCGACATCAATGCGGTCGGCACCGGCTTCCCGGCGATTCAGGACATCCTCAAATACGTGGTCGACAAGGGCAAGAGCCAGGTCGGCCGCGACAAGGTCGGCGAGAATCTCTACAACCGCGGCGTGCTCAACTCGGTGCTGATCGCCGAGGCGATCCGCACCGCCCAGCAGCTCACCGGCAAGAAGCAGGTTTCCGGCGAGGACGTGCGGCGCGGATTGGAGACGCTCAAGATCGCCCAGGCGCGCTGGAAGGAGATCGGGCTCGAAAACTTCGCGGCGCCGATCAACGTCTCGTGCTCCGATCACAACGGGCACCACGGGATCTACCTGGCGCAATGGGACGGCACCAAGTGGACCAAGGCCTCGGAGTGGATCGAGCCGATCAAGGACAAGGTGATGCCGTTGATCGAATCCCAGGCCAAGGAGTACGTCGGTGCCAACGCCGGCTGGCCGAAGCGCACCGAGCCTTGTGACAAGTCGTCGTAGGTCTGACAAAGACGACGGATGACGGACGACGGAGCTCATTTCGTCTTCTGTCGTCCGTCGTCTGTCCTGCGCAAGCGGAGCTTGCCATGACCGCCGTCGAGCCGATCGGCTCCGCAGCAGCGAACATCAGCGCAAGCGCCGCGACCATTCTGTCGGTCAACAACATCGAAGTCATCTACGACCGCGTCATCCTGGTGCTCAAAGGCGTCTCGCTCGAGGTGTCGCGGGGCGGGATCGTGGCGCTGCTCGGCGCCAACGGGGCCGGCAAGACCACGACGCTCAAGGCGATCTCCAACCTGCTGCAGTCGGAGCGCGGCGAGGTGACCAAGGGCTCGATCGGGTTCGACGGTCAGGAAGTGCAGGCGCTCTCCCCCAACGATCTGGTGCGGCGCGGCTGCATCCAGGTGATGGAGGGCCGGCACTGCTTCGGGCATCTCACCATCGAGGAGAACTTGCTCACCGGCGCGTTCACGCGCCGCGACGGCGCCGCCGCGATCCGGCGCGACCTCGACAAGGTCTACGGCTATTTCCCGCGATTGCGCGAGCGCCGCCAGGCGATGGCGGGCTATACGTCGGGCGGCGAGCAGCAAATGTGCGCGATCGGCCGCGCGCTGATGTCGAACCCGAAGATGATCCTGCTCGACGAGCCGTCGATGGGGCTGGCGCCGCAGGTCGTCGACGAGATTTTCGGGATCGTCAAAAGCCTCAACGAGAACGAGAAAGTTTCGTTCCTGCTCGCCGAGCAGAACGCCAATATGGCGTTGCGCTACGCGGGCTACGGCTACATTCTCGAGAACGGCCGCATCGTGCTCGACGGCGAGGCGGCGGCGCTGCGCGAAAACGAGGACGTCAAGGAATTCTATCTCGGCGTCGCGGAGGGCAAGCGCAGATCCTTCCGCGAAGGCAAGCATTACAAGCGCCGCAAGCGCTGGCTGGCGTGATGATGCAGGACGGAGCCTGTCGTCCCGGGGCCCGAGCCAAGCGAGGGAACCCGGGACCCATGATCACGGCCCGTGCGGAATTCGGCGTCGGTGTTCATGGATTCCGGCCCCCCGCTTTCGCGGGGGCAAGTCTCGCGCGGAGCCTGCCCCGGACCCGATCCGGGGCACTCGGCCGGAACGACGCGGCAACGTAGTAGTGCCATGCCCGAAAAATTCCGTCTGGACGAAAAGTTCTCGCGCTTCTCCGAGCATTGGCGCCCCAAGGTCGTCGCGGCGCTCAATGGCCAGGGACGCGCAACACCGGCAACGTTCTCGACGCGGTCTTCACCGCCCCGGATGGTGCGGCCGTGTGACGACCCGGTTGGGTCGCGGATGGGATTAAACCAAGTCGATGGCTGAATCGGGCGGGCAGAAAGCGGAATTCTACGATTCGCTCGAAACGCGCGATCCGGAAGCGCGCGAGCGCGAGCTTTTTTCGCAATTGCCCGA
>VAZU01000154.1 GCA_005884745.1 Alphaproteobacteria bacterium | reverse complement strand
ATAGAACTTGAACGCGGCCTCGCATTGGCCGTTGAAGAACAGATATGGGTTCAATCGCATCACGCTCTCCTGGGGCTGGTTGGTAATAGCCAGTTCGCTGCGTGCCTCGGGCACTTGCCGTGCTTCAGGCCCTCGCTGCATATTCCGCGAGTCGATCGAAGCTGCTGTTCCAGCCGCCTTGATGGCCGTCGCGCTGTCCGACGGACTCGAACTCGGCTTGATGGAACTTCATCTTCGTCTTGCCCCCCTGTTCGGCGAAGGTGATCGTGACCAGACTCTCATGGCCCCGGCTGCCGTCCTCGCGATCCCAGGCGAAGGTGTAGACCAGGCGCTCGGGTTCGACGATTTCGCGAAAGACGCCGCCTTGCCAAAGCTCGCGGCTGCCGTCGTCCTGGCGCAGGCACCCCCGCCATGCGCCGCCGGGCCGAGGGTCCTGCTCGAAGTGTGTCGCGGTGAAGCCGCGCGGACCCATCCAATGCTTTGCGTGCGCGGGGTCGGTCCAAAGCTTCCATATCAGCTCGCGCGGCGCATCGAACACGCGGGTGATGACGAGCACGCGCTCCCCGGGGTCCGCGGCGGCGCTAGCTCTTGCGTTGCTTACGGCCATGCTTCTTCTCCTTCGCTTGCAGCTTGCGCAGGTAATCGTCGAGGCGGTCGAAGCTCTGCTCCCAGAATCGGCGGTAGCGCTCCACCCAGTCGGCGACCTCTTTCAATCGACTTGCCTCGAGCCGGCACGGCCGCCGTTGCGCCTCGCGCGCGCGCGCGATCAGGCCGGCGCGCTCCAGCACCTTGAGGTGCTTGGAAACGGCGGGAAGGCTGATGGCGAAGGGCTCGGCGAGCTCGCTCACCGTAGTCTCGCCCGACGCGAGCCGCGCCAGGATGGCGCGCCGCGTGGGATCGGCGAGGGCCGCAAAGGTCGCGCTGAGATGATCGGGTCGCATCGCGTCATATACCAGTCGGTTAAATAACCTATCGGTTAACTAGCGCGCGGACCGCGTGCTTGTCAAGCGTCTGCACGACTAGGCGGTGGCGGCACGCCGGGTCTCCCATCTGCTACGTTTCGTCGCGGCAGTTTCGGGAGGCACGACGACGGTGTGTAACTAAACAGGGGTGGTTGACCGACCGGCAGCCTCCGCTAACGTCTCAACGTTTTGCGGGAGTCACTGTTGCAGCTGATTCGAACCAAATCGAAAGCGCGTGCGGCGGAGAGGGCCGAGGTTGCGGAACTCCGCGCGGCAATCCTGGGCAAGCTTACCTATTTCCTCGGCAAGGATCGACAGCGCGCGCGCGACCACGATTGGTTCGTTGCCACGGCGCTCACGGTGCGCGATCGAATCATCGAGCGCTGGCTCGAATCCGATCGCCGGGCCGAGGCCGAACGCAAGAAACGGGTCTATTATCTTTCGATCGAATATCTGATCGGACGGCTCCTATTCGACACGTTGACGAACCTCGGGCTGATCGAGGCGATACGCGAGGCGCTGGCCGGCTTCGAGATCGATCTCGAACACTTGCGCACGCTGGAGTCGGATGCGGGGCTCGGAACCGGCGGGCTCGGCCGGCTCGCGGCCTGTTACCTGGACAGCACGGCTAGTCTCGGCGTGCCGGCCCATGGTTACGGCATCCGTTACGAACATGGCCTGTTTCGCCAGCAATTCACCAATGGCTGGCAGAGCGAGCTGCCCGACGATTGGCTCGCCAACGGCAATCCCTGGGAATTGGCGCGCAGCGAGCTCGCCTATCCCGTCCGGTTCGGCGGAATGGTCGAATATCTCGGCGGCGACGGCGATACTGCGCGGGGCATCTGGTATCCGGCGGAGACGGTGGACGCAGTGGCCTATGACACGCCGGTCGTGGGCTGGCGCGGGCGCCACATCAATACGCTGCGATTGTGGTCGGCGCGCGCGAGAGACCCGATTCAGCTTGCGGCGTTCAACCAGGGCGACTTCGTCGGCGCGATCGCCGCGCGCTCGAACGCGGAGGCGATCTCTCGCGTGCTCTATCCCAGCGATGCCACGCCGGCTGGCCGCGAGCTCCGCTTGCGGCAGGAGTATTTCTTCACGTCGGCATCGCTGCAGGACATCGTGCGCCGCCATCTCCTGCAACACGGAAGCTTGCACTCACTCCCGGATAAGGCGGCCATCCAGCTCAACGAGACCCATGCTGCGATCGCCGTTGCGGAGCTCATGCGCATCCTCGTCGACGAGCACGAGTTCTCTTGGCAAGATGCTTGGTGCATCTGCACCGCGACATTGAACTACACGAACCACACCCTGCTGCCGGAAGCGCTCGAGACCTGGCCGGTGGCGTTGCTGGGCAGGCTGCTCCCGCGCCATCTGCAGATCATCTATCTCATCAACTGGCTCAATTTGAAGGAGTTGACGAAACGCGGCGGCTTCGATCCGGCGGTTCTCGCATCGATGTCGCTGATCGACGAGGGCGGTGAGAAATTGGTGCGGATGGGTCATCTGGCATTTCTCGGATCGCGCAAGGTCAATGGTGTCTCGGCTTTGCACACCGAGTTGATGCGCCGGACGGTGTTCCGCGACCTGGAAGCGTCGAGCCCCGGCAAGATCGTCAACGTGACCAACGGCATCAGTTTTCGCCGTTGGCTGTTGCAGGCCAATCCGAGGCTCGCCGCGCTCTTGATCGATGCGCTCGGCGAGCGAGTATGCGACGACGCCGAGGTGCTGGCAGGGCTCGAACGGTTTGCGGGCGATGCTTCGTTCGTCCAGCGCTACGCCGACACGCGTCGGCAAAACAAGGTCGCGCTGGCCCGGCGCGTGCGCGATTTAACCGGCATCGTCGTCGACCCTTCCGCGCTGTACGATGTGCATATCAAGCGCATTCACGAGTACAAACGTCAGCTTCTCAATATTCTCGAGGCCGTTGCACTGTTTCGGGCCATCCGTGCCCGACCCGACGGCAATTGGACCCCCCGCGTCAAGATCTTCGCGGGAAAGGCGGCGGCCAACTATGCGCGGGCCAAGCTCATCATCAAGCTCGCGCATGACGTCGCGCGAGTAATCAATTCCGACGCATCCGTCGGAGATCGGCTCAAGATCGTCTTTCTGCCGAACTACAGCGTGAGCTTGGCTGAAACCATCATTCCGGCAGCCGATCTGTCCGAGCAGATTTCCACCGCCGGCATGGAGGCATCCGGAACCGGCAACATGAAGCTCGCGCTAAATGGGGCGCTCACGATCGGGACACTCGACGGTGCCAATATCGAAATGCTGGAACGGCTCGGACCGAAGAGCCTTTTCGTCTTTGGCTTGACGGCGGCCGAGGTCGATGAAAAGCGCCGGGAGCGTTTCACCGGCCACGACGCGGCACTAGCAAGCCCGATGCTGGCGGATGCCATCGCGGCCATCGCGTCCGGAGTGTTCTCGCCGGATGAACCGGATCGATTTCGCACGATCGCGGACGCTTTGATGGATTACGACCATTTCATGGTCGCGGCCGATTTCGATGCCTATTGGCAGACGCAACGCTTGATCGATGCATTATGGAATAACCCGGATGCCTGGTGGAAAGCCAGCGTTCACAGCACCGGGCGAATGGGCTGGTTCTCCTCCGACCGCGCAATTCGCGCCTATGCGGAGGAAGTCTGGGGCGTCAGCGCCGATCGCTAGGTGGACCGGACAAGACGATCGGAGCGATGCCGAGCATGCAACATCGGTATCCCCGAATTGCGGCAGGCTCCGGGTCGTGCTTGATCGGACCCGGGAATCTGCACAGGAGCCGACCATGATCGCAATGCTCGACCCGAAGACCCTGACCGTGCTGGTCACCGGCGCCACCGCCGGGTTCGGCGCGGCACTCGCCCGGCGGTTTGCCGAAGCGGGAAGCCGCGTGATCGCCACGGGACGGCGCGCACAGCGCCTCGACGCGCTCAAGCGCGAGCTCGGGGATCGCTGCCATACCGCCGTGCTCGACGTGCGCGATCGCAAGGCGGTCGATGCCCTGGTGGCCGGGCTTCCGGGCGGGTTCGCAAACGTCAATGTCGCCGTCGCCAACGCCGGGCTCGCGCTCGGGCTCGAGCCGGCGCAAAAGGCCGATCTCGACGATTGGGACAGCATGGTCGCAACCAATATCAACGGGCTGCTGTACACGGTGCGGGCGGTGCTGCCCGGCATGGTCGCGCGCGACGAGGGCCACGTGGTGCTGATCGGCTCGATCGCCGGCGATTACCCCTACCCGGGCGGCAACGTCTACGGCGGCACCAAGGCGTTCGTGAAGCAATTCGCCCTCAACCTGCGCGCCGATCTGCTCGGCTCCAACGTGCGCGTCACCAACATCGAGCCCGGCATGGCGGAGACCGAGTTCGCGCTGG
>VAZU01000176.1 GCA_005884745.1 Alphaproteobacteria bacterium | reverse complement strand
GCGGCGGCCGAGATGCGGGCGAAGTGATGGACTCGGTCTGGTTCCCCGCAGATCCGGGGTCCACAATTGCGGTTCTGGATCCCGGGTCTGCGGTGCAGTACTGGGTACTGCACCGCGCCCGGGACACGAATCGCGAGTTACCGTCCCGATGAAACCGACGTTCGTCGGCCGCTCGGTGCGGCGGCTCGAGGATTTGCCGCTCGTCACCGGGAAGGGCGCCTTCGCGGCGGACGTTGCGTTTCCGCAGCAGCTGCACATGCGGGTGGTGCGCTCGGCCTATGCGCACGCCAAACTCCTCTCGATCGATATCGCCGGCGCGCGCGCGGCCCCGGGCGTCCATGCGGTCTGGACCGCCGCGGATGTGAAAAAGATTCCGCCGATCGATTTTCGTTTGACGCGCGTTCCGGGGCTCGAGCCCTATCGGCAGCAGGTGCTGGCGAGCGACCGGGTGCGTTACGTCGGCGAGCCGATCGCCGTGGTATTCGCCGGGGATGCCTACCTCGCCGAGGACGCCGCCGAGCTCGTGTCCGTGGAAGCCGAGGAGCTTCCGATACGGCTGCGTGCCGAGGAGGAGCCGGGCGAGTTCGCGCCCGGACATTCGAGCGAGGCGGCCGTGATCCGCAAGGGCTATGGCGACGTCGAGGCGGCGTTTCGCGACGCGCATGCGATCGTCACGCTCGATCTGAAGGTCGGCCGGCATTCCGGCGTGCCGATGGAGACCCGCGGCGCCATCGCCCGCTACGATGCGGCGCGCGACGTGCTGGAGCTTTACGGCGCCGCCAAGGTTCCGCACTGGAACCGCGACCAGATCGCCCGCATGCTCGGCCGCGCGCCGGCTTCGGTGCAGCTCTATGAGGGCCACGTCGGCGGCGGCTTCGGCGTGCGCGGCGAGCTCTATCCCGAGGACGTGCTCGTTTGCGCGGCCGCACTGGAATTCCGGCGGCCGGTGAAATGGATCGAGGACCGCCGCGAGCATCTGATCGCCGCGAACCACTCGCGCCAGCAGCAGCATCGCATCCGCGCCGCGGTCGATGCGCAGGGCAATATCCTGGCGATCGACGACGAGTTCTTCCACGACCAGGGTGCCTATTTGCGTACCCACGCGGTCACGGTCCCGGACCTTGCCGCCGCGATGCTGCCCGGCCCCTATCGGGTTCCCGCGTATCGGGCTGTCGGCCGGGTCCGGCTCACCAACAAGACGCCGGGCGGCACTTATCGGGCGCCGGGCCGGTTCGAGAGCACGTTCGCGCGCGAGCGTCTCATGGACGCGATCGCGGCCGAGACCGGCCTCGATGCGATCGCGGTGCGCCGCCGCAACCTCATTGCGAAGGTCGAGATGCCGTACCGGCGCGTGCTCGGCACGCTCGGCACCGAGGTGGTGCTCGATTCCGGCGATTACGCCGGACTGCTCGACAAGACGCTCGCGAAGATCGGCTGGACGGCGCTCCAGGCCGCGCTGCGCCAGCGGCGCGCCGCGGGCGAGCGGGTCGGCGCGGGCCTGGCGATGTTCGTCGAAAAAAGCGGGCTCGGGCCGTCCGACACCGTGCGAATCTCCGTCGATCCGACCGGCGCGGTCGAAGTGGTGACCGGCGTCGCGTCGGTCGGGCAGGGGGTCGAGACCGCGATCGCGCAAATCTGCGCCGATGCGCTCGGGGTCGACTATGCCCGCGTGCGCGTCGTTCACGGGCAGACCGACCGCATCGAGCAGGGCAGCGGAGCCTTCGCGTCGCGCGTGACGGTGATGACCGGCGAGGCGACCCGGATCGCGGCGACGGCGCTGCGCGAGAAGGCGATTCGTGCGGCGGCCGAGCTGCTGCAGGCGGCCGCATCCTCGCTCGACATAAGCGATGGCGAAATTTTTCGTGCCGACGGGAAGGCCGGGCCTTCGATCGAGCTCGGGGAGGTCGCCCGTGTGCTCGCGGCGTCACGCTCCCACAGCGACGCCTCGCCGGCGCTGGCGGCCGAGGGCACCTTCCGCACCGATCACATGACCTATCCGTATGGCGTTCACATCGCGGTAGTGCGGGTCGACGGCGACACCGGCGGCGTGAAGGTCGAGCGCTATTTCGTCGCCTACGACATCGGCAAGGCGGTCAACCCGATGCTGATCGAGGGCCAGCTCGCCGGCGGCGCGGTTCAGGGGCTCGGCGGCGCGCTGTTCGAGGAGTTCGTCTATGACGAGCGCGGCGAGCCGCTCGCGGTCACTTTCGCCGATTATCTCATTCCTACCGCGCACGAAGTGCCGCCGATCGAGGTGATGATCACCGAGGATGCGCCGAGTCCGCTGAATTTCCTGGGTCTCAAGGGCGCCGGCGAAGGCGGCGCCAATGCGGTCGGCGCGGCGATCGCCGCCGCGATCGACGATGCTCACGCCGCAGCGATTGCGGAAGATCTTGCGGCGAGCGGGCTGAGCGGCTGCCTCATCATTTTGCTTGTCATCGCCCGCGAAAGCGGGCGACCCAGTAACCCCCAGCGCATCGCCATTGTTACCTAGGCCGCGCCTACTGGGTGCCCCGCATTCGCGGGGCATGACAATGCTGTGATTGCCGCTGGCAGTCACACCGTGAGAAACGAGCGCTGCACCTCGGCATTGTCGAGAAGATCCGCCATGCTTCCGTGCCAGCAAATATGGCCCTTTTCCAGCAAATAGACCCGGTCGGAGACGAGCGCGGCAAAATGCAGGTTCTGCTCCGACAAGAGCAGGGAAAGCCCCTGGGCCTTGAGCTCGACGATGGTGTTCGCCATCTGCTCGACGATGACGGGTGCTACGCCCTCGGAGGGCTCGTCGAGCAGCACTAGCAGCGGATTGCCCATCAGCGTGCGTGCCACGGTGAGCATCTGCTGCTCGCCGCCGCTCAACTGGCTGCCCAGATGATGGCGCCGCTCGGCCAGATTGGGGAACAGCGCGAACAGCTTTTCCGGTGTCCACGCCGGCGCCGGCGTTCCGTCGGCGAATTTTCGCGGATCCTGGCGGCCGACGTCGAGGTTCTCGACAACGGTCAGGTCGGAAAAAATCCGGCGGTCCTCCGGGGTGAAACCGAGCCCGAGGCGGGCGATGCGATACGCTTCTAGGCGCGATATGTCGCGGCCGTTGAAGCGCACGCTGCCCTCGCGTCGCGCCATGAGACCCATGACGGCCTTCATGGTGGTCGACTTGCCGGCGCCGTTGCGGCCCATCAGCGCGACGACCTCGCCGCGTTTCACCTCGAACGCAAGATCGTAGAGGATCCGCGCGGCGCCGTACCACGCGCTCAGATTCTCCGCCTCGAGCATGATCTCGCGGTTCATCGGGCGGACTGCGGCTTGGGCTCGAACGCCTTGCCGGTGCCGAAATAGACTTCCTGCACGCGCGGATTCTCGCGGATCGATTTCGCATCGCCGTCGGCGATCAGCCGCCCGCGCGCCATCACGATGATGCGGTCGGCGAAGGCGAACACCACGTCCATCGAATGCTCGGTGAACAGCACCGAGATCTTGCGTTCGACCACGAGGCGCTTGACCAGCGCGATCAGCTCGTTGCGCTCCCGCGGCGCCATGCCGGCAGTGGGCTCGTCCATGAGCAGCAGCCGCGGCTCGTTGGCGAGCGCGATGGCGAACTCGAGGCGCTTGCTGTCGCCATAGGCAAGCTCGCGACTCGAGCGCAACGCGGCATCGCGCATGCCGACTTGGTTGAGCAACGCGAGCGCGCGCTCGCGGTGCCGCGCAGCGGCGGGCCGCCAGAATCGGTAGGTCTCGCCGGCATGCGAGATCAACGCCGTCTGCACGTTCTCGATGGCGGTCATCGAGCCGAACGTCGCCGCGATCTGAAACGTGCGGCCAACGCCGAGCCGAAAGATCGCGCGCGGCGGCAGGCCGGCGATGTTGCGGCCGGCGAAACGGATTTCTCCGGCATTGGGCCTAAGCTGCCCGTTGATCATGTTGAAGCAGGTCGACTTGCCGGCGCCGTTGGGTCCGATCAGGGCCAGGAACTCGCCCTCGCGGACCGAAAAGCTGACATCGTTCACGGCACGTAAAGCCCCGAACGATTTCGACAAGGAGGCGACCGAGAGCACGCTCATGGCCGCCTCCGCCATGCGGTGCCGAGTTTTCCGAGCCCGCCGACGATGCCGGCCGGAAACGCGAGCACGAGCAGCAGAATGACGCCGCCGAGGAGCGCGCGCCAATATTCGGTCTGGCGCATGATGGTGTCTTGGAGCAGGGCGAACACCGAAGCGCCGACGATCGGGCCGCTGAGCGTCTGGATGCCGCCGAGCAGAACCATGACCAGGCCGTTGATGGAACGGGAGACATCGATCGTCTCCGGCGAGATCGAGCCTTTGGCAAACGCAAAAACGCCGCCGGCCACGCCGCAGACCGCGCCCGCAATCGTAAAGCCGATCCAGTGCACCCGCTTGACGTCGATGCCGATCGCTTCGGCGCGCAACGGCGAATCCCGACCGGCGCGCATGGCGTAGCCGAACGGCGCGAACAGAAACGTTCGCAGCAGCAGGATCCCGACAACGGTCAGGGCCGCGGTCAGCCAAAACAGCGCGGCGCGGTTGTCGAACGGCGCCGTCGGCCAGATGCCCAAAACGCCGTTGGAGCCGCCGGTGACTTCGCTCCATTGGAACACGATCGACCAGACGATCTGCGCGAACGCCAGGGTGAGCATGGCGAGATAGACCCCCGACAGCCGGACCGCGAACCAGCCGAACAGCGCGGCGCCGAGCAAAGCCACGACCGGGGCGGCGATCAGCGCCGGCGGCATGGAGAGCGCGAACCATTTGACCAGCAGCGCGGCGGCGTAAGCGCCGAGGCCGAAATACGCGGCATGGCCGAACGAGTGCATGCCGCCGGGCCCCATGATGAAATGCAGGCTCGCCGCGAACAGCACGGCGATGAGCACGTCGATGCCGAGCACGAGCGCGTAGGGCGAGTTGCGCGCCAACAGCGGCAGCAGCGCGAGGGCCACCACGGCCGCCGCTCCCAGTAATTTCAACGCGGGGCCGGCCGGGCGCAACGGATCCTCCGGCTCCGCGAGCGCGCGCACCATGCTCTGTGCGCGACCGAGCAGGCCATAGGGCCGCGCGATCAGCACCAATGCCATGACCAGAAACTCCGCCACCAGCGTGAGCTTGGAGACGTTGACCGCGACGCCCGCGATCGTCACCACGCCGATGCTGATGCACAGCGCCTTGACCTCCGCGATCACCACGGCGGCCAAATAGGCTCCGGGGATCGAGCCCATGCCGCCGACCACGACCACCACGAACGCATCGCTGATGACGGTGAGATCCATCAGGAGATTGGCGGGCTCGCGCGCGATCTGCAGCGCGCCGCCCAGCCCCGAGAGCAGCGAGCCCAACGCAAATACGCTGGTGAACAGCAGCGCCTGATTGACGCCGAGCGCGCCCAGCATCTCCCGGTCCTGGGTGGCGGCGCGAATGAGCCGGCCGAACCGGGTGCGGATCAGCACGAAATGCAGTGCGATCAGCACGACCGGCCCGGCCGCGATCAGGAATACATCGTAGCTCGGCAAATAACGGCCGAGGACCTCCACCGCGCCGCGCAAACCGGGCGCCCGCGGGCCGAGCACGTCCTCGGGCCCCCAGGTCCACAGCGTGGCGTCGTTGATGACCAGCACCAGCGCAAAGGTCGCGAGCAGCTGGAACAGCTCCGGCGCGCGATAGATCCGGCGTAGCAGCACGACCTCGATGACGGCGCCGATCAATCCGATCAGGACCGCGGTCGTGAGAATGCCGCCCCAGAATCCGAGCGCGCCGCCGATATGATTGGCCAGCGTCGCGGCCACATAGGTGCCCAGCATGTAGAGCGACCCATGCGCGATGTTGATGATGCGGGTGACGCCGAAGATCAGCGAAAGCCCGGCGGCGACGAAGAACAGGCCCGAGGCGGCGGCGAGCCCGTCGAGCGCTTGAAACAGGAGGCTGTTCAAGCTCATCGAGCGGAGGAGGCGTTGTGCTGCCGATCCATCGTGACCCCCTCACCCGCCGCGCTTCGCGCGGCGACCTCTCCCCGACGGGGAGAGGTGATCCGAGCAAGCCGATGGGCTCGCGCCAAGAATCTCGGGTGATGCTGGCCGATCATGCGGCGATCCGCTGTTAGGATCGAGGCCGATCGGCAGTCTCCTCCCTCTCTCCGGAGGGGAGAGGGATGGGGTGAGGGGGAGCGGACATTCCAAAATCACGTAAACAACTCTCCTTCTGCGATGAGGAGAGGCGGAAGTGCTCAATCCGTCGCGGGCCGCAGCTTCTTGACCTCGGCGTCGGAGGGCAGAACGGAGGCGCCGTCGACATACTTGAAGTCGACCATGATCGGCTTGCCGTCCTTGACCGCGATCTTGCCGACGTAGGCGCCCATCGTGGCCTGGTGGTCGATCGCGCGATAGGAGAACGGACCGAACGGCCCGTCGAGCTTGAGCCCGCTGAACGCCGCGATCAGTTTTTCGGTTTCGGTCGAGCCGGCCTTGGCGATCCCGGCCGCAAGCGACTTGACGGTGACGTAGCCGACCACGGAGCCGAGCCGCGGATAATCGTTGAACCGCTTCTGATAGGCCGAAAGAAAAGCTTTGTGCTCGGGCGTATCGATCGCGTACCAGGGATAGCCGGTCACGACCCAGCCGACGGGGGCTTCGTCCTTGAGCGGGTCGAGATATTCCGGCTCGCCCGAGAGCTGGCTGGCGACGAAGCGGTCCTTGAACACGCCGCGCGTGTTGCCCTCGCGCACGAACTTGGCGAGGTCGGGGCCGAACAGCACGTTGAAGATCGCGTCCGGCTTGGCATCGTCGATCGCCTGCACGACCGCGCCGGCATCGAGCTTGCCGAGCGGCGGCGCCTGCTCGGTCACGAACTCGACGTCGGGCTGCTTGGATTTCAGCAGCTCCTTGAACGCCGCCGCCGAGGCTTGGCCGTATTCGAAATTCGGATAGACCAGCGCCCAGCGCTTTTTCTTGGCCGCGACGATGTCGGGCATCAACATCGCGACCTGCATGTAGGTCGAGGAGCGCAGGCGGAAGGTGTATCTGTTGCCGTTCTGCCAGGTTATCTTGTCGGTCAGCGGCTCGGCGGCGAGGAAGAACACCTTGTTCTTGCCGGCGAACTCGGTGACCGCGAGGCCGACGTTGGACAGGAACGTGCCGGCGAGCATGTTGAGGCTCTCGCGGGTGACAAGCTCCTCGGCGACGCGCACCGCGTCCCCGGGATTGCCGCCGTCGTCGCGTGAGACCAGCTCGAGCCTCTTGCCGAGCACGCCGCCTGCGGCGTTGACCTCCTCGACCGCGAGGTCGAGGCCCTTCTTGTAGGGCTCGAGAAACGCCGGCTGGGCCTTGTAGCTGTTGAGCTCCCCGACCCGGATGCTCTGCTGGGCCGAAGCCGGACCGAACGGAGCGGCCAAAAACGTGCCGGCAAGCGCTGCGAACAGGACGCGACCCATCTTCATGATCTGGCTCCGGTGCTGGTTTCGGCTGAATCGGCCGCGGCTTCGTGTCGGCAGAAGGCTCGCGCCGCAGCATTCGTTTGAATGGAAATCATCTTTGCCGCCCAGCGGCTTGTCAAGCGACGCTGCCGGCGCGAGTCAGCGTCGATGTAATATATTCGCGTAAGCTTCGGGATCACCGGTCCCGCATGCGGTCCATCAGCGGTTTCTGCTGGCCGCCGTCGATTTCGATCATGGTGCCGTTGACGAAATGCATCAGCGGCGAGGCCAGCATCGCGACGAGATTGGCGATTTCCTCGACCTCGGCGATGCGCCCCATCGGGATCGAAGCCGGGGCGAGCTTGTCGGCCTCCTCGTAGGACAGCTTCATGTCGCGCGACATCGCGGCGACGAGCCCGGCCCAGCGCTCGGTGCGCACCGGGCCGGGGTTGACCGCGCACAGGCTGATGTTGTGCCTGCCGTACTGGCTCGCGAGCGACATCGTCAGATTCTGCCCGGCGGCGTTGGCGGCGCCCGGCGCGATCTCCCAATACGAGTGCTTGACGCCGTCGTTGCCGATGAGGTTGACGATCCGCCCGCCGCCCTGGCGCACCATGATCGGCAGCACGTAGCGCAGGCAGCGCACGTAGCCCATGAACTTAAGTTGCAGCGCCTGCGTCCAGTCGGCTTCCGAGAGATGCTCGATCACGCCGCCGGGCGCCGAACCCGCGTTGTTGACCATGATGTCGATCCGCCCCAGCGCCGCCGGTTGCTTTCGCGATCTCTACCGCGGCTTGATCGAGCTTGTCCTTGCGGCGCGCACACACCGCAACGTCGACGCCCTCCCGCGCCAACGCCCGGGCGATGCCCTTGCCGATGCCCTCGCTGCCGCCGGTCACCAGCGCGGTCTTGCCTTTGAGCTGCAGGTCCATGGTGTGTTTCCTCCCGTTCCTGATCAGGTCATCATGGCTTTGGCCGCGGCGCCGACCGCCTCGATCGGCGTGTCGCCCAAATCGAGAAAGGCGAGGATGCGGCAGGGACAGGCTTCCAGGCCCTCGTAGCGCCACGGAAACGCGCCGATCAGGCAGCGTTGGCCGAGCACGAGCTCGATGTCGCCGCCGACATTCTCGGCGTGCAGCAGGCCTTCCTGGAACGCCCAATTGTGAAACGGGAACATGTCGGCCA
>VAZU01000175.1 GCA_005884745.1 Alphaproteobacteria bacterium | reverse complement strand
TGCAGAACCGGGACCCATAACAATTTGCAAAAATCGCCAATCCCGGCATGCTGACGCGGGCGATCGGGCCCGGAGCTTGGCCATGGCGGGGAAGCCGGACCTTCAGGAAAACGCCGCCGTCGCCGCCATTTCGGAGGCGCCGCCGCCGCCGCATTACCACGGCCACCGCAAACGCCTGCGTGCGCGGTTCCGCCAGGCCGGCGCGCAGGGGCTGGCCGAATACGAGCTCTTGGAGCTCGTGCTGTTCCGGGCACTGCCCCGCCGCGACGTCAAGCCGATCGCCAAGAAGCTGCTGGAGAAATTCGGCTCGTTCGCCGAGGTGATCTCCGCCCCGCCGGCGCGGCTTGCGGAAGTCTCGGATTTCGGCGAGGAGGCGATCACCGACCTGAAGATCGTCCAGGCGGCCGCGAACGAGCTGTTGCGCGGCGGCCTGCGGGAAAAGCCGGTGCTCTCGTCGTGGTCGGCGGTGCTCGATTATTGCCGCACCGCCATGGCGTATGCCGAGAGGGAGGAGCTGCGCGTGCTCTATCTCGACAAGCGCAACCAGCTGATCGCCGACGAGCGCCAGCAGGTCGGCACCGTCGACCACACGCCGGTCTATCCGCGCGAGGTGGTCAAGCGCGCGCTCGAGCTCTCGGCGAGCGCGCTGATCCTGGTGCACAACCATCCCTCCGGCGATCCGAGCCCCTCGCGCGCCGACGTGGAGATGACTCAAGCGATCGTCGAGGCCGCCCGCGCATTAGGTATTTCGCTGCACGACCACATCATCGTCGGCCGCCAGGGTCATGCCAGCTTCAAGGCGCTGGGACTGATTTGATTTGTGAGGGACCGGGCTTACTCCGGCAACTCCGGACCTGCAAAAGCGTTGAATCTGTTTCCGCAGCTACACCTGGTCGGGAGCAGCGGTCGATGAGCGACATCACCAGCAAGCCACGCACCAAAGTTAAGCTGAAGACGGAACGACCGCGCCTGCACAAGGTCATCCTGATCAACGACGATTATACGCCTCGCGAGTTCGTCGTCGCGGTGCTGAAAGCCGAGTTTCGCATGAACGAGGATCAGGCGTACCGGGTGATGATCACCGCGCACAAGCGCGGCGTCTGCGTGGTCGGCGTGTTCGCGAAGGATGTCGCCGAGAGCAAGGCAACGCGAGCGACGGAAGCAGGCCGCAGCAAGGGTTATCCGCTGCTGTTCACGACCGAGCCGGAGGAATAGATGGGTTGAGCAGGCAGCGAACCCCGTCGGCTCTCCAAAAATACTCTGGACTGCCAGCGCCTGTCCGGCCGCCCACAAGGGGTTTCGCTGCGCTCAACCCATCCTACGACTAACGTTCTATTTCCAGAGGGCGCCGCGACGGATGGCGCACGTGAATGATTTCGACAGTATCGGAACCGATCCGGAAGAAAACCTTGTATCGATGTCGCCGAACCACTCTCATTCGGATCTCGGGATCGTCCGTTTTCGGCGCCGCATGAGGGTTTCTACCGATGAATTCGGCCGCTTCCCGGATGGAACGGAGTACGTTTTGTGCTCCGAGTGGGCTTTTGTCGACCAGATACCGGTATATTTCTTCGATGTCTCTTTGCGCGCGCCCGCTGAAGCGAACTCTCATACGCCGTGGCGTTTCCAGAACGCCTCCATCTCCTCGTCGGACACGAACTCGCCGCGGCGCGCCTGCTCGAGCCCTTCGCGCACGGCCGCGCGTTCTTCATCGGTCATCACATAGGTGCCCGTGCGACGTGCCTTGATTTCACGCGCGATCTCCACAAGCTCGTCCTGATCCTCCTTGGGCCAGGACTCGATTTCTTCGAGAAGGTCTCTCGCGGCAGAAGTCATGACGCTCACTTAAGCGATTGCCGGTGCGCTCGCCAGTATAGCACAGCTGAGCGCCCCCGTTACTGCCGCACCAGCAGCAGCGGCTGGCGGCCTTGCGGAATGCGGTGCCAGGTGCCGCTTTCCTCCTCCTCGAACCGCCACGGGTCGCTGCGCTCGGACAGCACCAGCAGCAATCCGCGATCCATGCGCCAGGATTTCGGCGCGAAATTGGTCACCAGGCTGTCGCAGCCGGGCTTCACCTTCATGTCGAAGCTCTCGGTGTCGTGGGCTTCGTCGAGCAGGCTGATCTGGCACATCGGCTTGCCGCCGGCGCGCATCAAGGCCCAGTCGCCGAACATGGCGTCGGCGGTGCGCTCACGGCCCTGTGCGGCGGCCTGCGTCTGCAGGAACACCAGATTTTCGCTCGGACGCAGCGGCTCGAACAGCCCGTTCTCGACTTCGGTGAGCTCGAAAATCGCTTTGCCTTTGGCGTTCATCAGACGCAGCGTGTCATCCTTGTCGATCACCCAGGCGACGATGTCCCGCGTCTCGGGGAAGGCCTCGGCGCAGCCCTTCTGGAATTCGAGCGCGCGTCCGGCCCCGGCCGCATCGAGCTTGAAATTGATGGTGCAGGTCTTGTCGCGATCGGCATTGGAGAGCTCCCAGGCGCCGACCATCGGCGTACCGGCATCGCCCTGCGCGTGGGCGAGGGAGGCGAAACCGGCGCTCCCGATCGACGCGATCAAAAGCGTGGCGGTGAATTGCGGACGAGTCATAGCCGTTCCAGGGTTCGGTGATCAGAAGTCAGTGGTCGGATGTGGCCGTTCCAGGGATCAGAAATCAGAAGTCAGTAGTCAGAAGTGGCGAAAATATGAACTCGTACGCCGGCCCCCTCCCTACTGATTGCTGATTTCTGACTTCCGACCTCTGACGCCCTGGGACTCCGGAACCGGCGTGAGCGGGCCCTTGCCGGCGGCCCAGGACAAGAGATTGTCGACCACGAGCTGGCCCATGGCGTCGCGGGTGTAGACCGAGGCGGAGCCGACGTGGGGAAACAGCACCACGTTTTCCATCGCCATCAGCTCGGGCGGCACCCGCGGCTCGTTCGCGAACACGTCGAGGCCGGCCGACAAAATCTTGCCCGCCTCGAGCGCGGCGATCAGCGCCGGCTCGTCCACCACCGAGCCCCGCGACATGTTGATCAGGATGCCGTCGGGCCCGAGCGCCTCGAGCACGTTGGCGTCGATCAGATGCTTGGTCGCGGGACCGCCCGGCGTGACCACCATCAGCACGTCGACGTCGCGCGCCATGTCGACGAGATTGGGGTAATGCCGGTACGGCACCCCCGGCTGCGGATGGCGGCTGTGATAGACGACGGGAACGCGGAACGCATCGAGCCGGCGCGCGATCGCCTTGCCGATGCGGCCGAGCCCGACCATGCCGATTATGCGATCGCGCAGAGTCGCCCTGGTCAGCGGGTAGTCGCCTTCGAGCCACTTGCCGGCGCGCAAATAGCGCTCGGCCTGCGGCAGCTCGCGGACCGTGCACAGCAGCAGGCCAAGCGCCGTGTCGGCGACCTCCTCGGTGAGCACGTCGGGCGTATTGGTGACCACGATGCCATGGGCCGCAGCCCATTTGGCATCGACATGATCGTAGCCCACCCCGAAGCTCGAGATGATCTCGAGTTTCGGGAAGCGGCCGAGAAACTCGGGGCCCATTGGCTCGTGCTTGCCGCCGCCGGCGACAATCGCACGCAACCGCGGCGCCAAGTTTGCGATCAGGGCCTCGCGGTCGGGCGCCTCCCACAGCTTGTGCAGCGTGAACGCCCGGGAGATGCCCTGCTCGATCAGCGGCATCACTGGTCCAACCATCAGGACATCGAGCTTCTCGGCGGCCATCCCGTTCCTCCGTCGCACAGCGTCTCGGCAAAAGGACCCGCGGACTCTCGGCAGGATCGCGCGCAAGTCAATGGGAGGCCCTGTTCCTTTTCCCTCCCCCGAAGGGGGGTCGGTGTCGAGCGCAGCGAGACACCGGGGTGGGGTCCGACTCCCCACCCGATCGGGCTTACCCCCGATCGACCTCCCCTCCGGGGAGGTAAAAGAGATCACCAGCTCACGGAGATGTACTGCGTCTCCATGAACTCCATCAGGCCTTCGTGCGCGCCTTCGCGCCCGATGCCGCTCTGCTTCATGCCGCCGAAGGGCGCGGCGGGATCCGACACCAGGCCGCGGTTGAGCCCGACCATGCCGAACTCGAGCCGCTCGGACACGCGCAGGCCGCGGCCGATGTCGCGCGTGTAGAGATAGGCGACGAGGCCGTATTCGGTATCGTTGGCGCGCGCGACCACGTCGTCCTCGGACTGGAACGTCTGGATCGCTGCCACCGGGCCGAAAATCTCCTCGCGCAAGAGCTGGGCATCGTCCGGCACCTGGGTGATCACGGTGGCCGGATAGAAGAAGCCCTTGCCGTTCGGCGGCTTGCCGCCGATCAGCACTTTGGCGCCCTTGCCGACCGCGTCCTCGACGAGATTCACGACCTTGTTGCGGGTGTCGGCATTGACCAGCGGGCCCACGGCGACGCCGTCCTCGAGGCCGTTGCCGACTTTGAGCGCCCCCATGCGCTCGGAGAGCTTTTTCGCGAACTCGTCGTGAATTTTTTCCTGCACGTAGAACCGGTTCGCGGCCGTGCAGGCCTCGCCGATGTTGCGCATCTTGGCGACCATCGCGCCCTCGATGGCCGCGTCGATGTCGGCGTCCTCGAACACGATGAACGGAGCGTTGCCGCCGAGCTCCATCGCGGGCTTGATCACTTGGTCCGCGGCGCCGTGCAGCAGCTTGCGCCCGGTCTCGGTCGAGCCGGTGAACGAGATCACCCGCACCCGCGGATCGGCCAGCATCGCGCCCACCACGGGGCCGGAGCGGCGCGAGGGAATGACATTGACCACGCCGCCCGGCACGCCGGCCTCTTCCAGCAACGGCATCAGTGCCAGCATGGTGAGCGGCGTCTCCGACGCCGGCTTGAGCACGATTGTGCAGCCCGCCGCGAGCGCCGGGCCGATCTTTCGCGTGGCCATCGCGGCCGGAAAATTCCACGGCGTGACCAGCACGGCAACGCCGGCCGGCCTATGCTGCACCAGGATGCGGGCGCCCGAGGTGGGCGCTCGCGAGACCTCGCCGATATTGCGCACCGCTTCCTCGGCGTACCAGCGGAAGAACTCGGCCGAATACGCGACCTCGCCGCGCGAATCCGACAGCGCCTTGCCGTTCTCGAGCGTGATCAGCCGGGCGAAGCGCTCGGCGTGCTGCATGATCAGCTCGAACGCCTTGCGCAGGATCTCGCCGCGCTCGCGCGGCTTGCGCGCGGCCCAACCCGGAAACGCGTCGCTGGCGGCATCGACGGCGGCCTTGGCGTCCTCGGTGCCGGCGCTCGCGACCGAGGCGATCGTCGCTTCGGTCGCCGGATCGATGACATCGAAGCGCCCCTTGTCGGTTGCCGGCCGCCATTTGCCGCCGATGTAAAGGTCGGTCGGAACGTTCGCGAGAAGATTGTCGTACATGGGAATGGTCCTGGATCGAAGGCTGTCACGTATGGCCGAATGCGAGCCGCAATCGACTCCCTCTCCCCGCAGGGGAGAGGTGATCGGAGCAAGCGGCTCGGTTCAGCCTCTTAGCTTGTGCTCGCGGAAGAGA
>VAZU01000417.1:1974-2854 GCA_005884745.1 Alphaproteobacteria bacterium | reverse complement strand
CGGCGCCCGGAGCCGCACGCGCGATTTTTTGCGGCGGAATCGGGCTGGTTAACACGCGGATTGCGGCGGCGAAAGGGCGCCCCGCTGCCCCACCCCGGCTCGCCTGCGGCGCGCCGACCCTCCCCTTCGGGGAGGGAAAAGACAATCACTCGCCCGGCGTCCAGGCCTTATAATCGCCGGTCGCGGGGTGGCGGCGGTTCTGGGCGAGCGTCGAGCCGGGCGGGCGATAGGCCTGCGGCGTGCCGGTGAGATTCGGCCGATGCGGCTTCTCCCAGGGCCAGGTCTTCACACTCTCCTGGGTCGGCGGCACGTCGACGGTGTGATGCAGCCAGCCATGCCAGCTCGGCGGCACCTTCGAGGCCTCCGCATAGCCGTTGTAGACCACCCAGCGGCGCTCGAATCGCAGCGTCGGATCGATCTTGCCGCCGCGGGTTCGGTAATAGCGATTGCCGAACTCGTCGGTCCCGACCGATTCGCCATAGGCCCAGGTCCACAATTGGGTCCCGAACGTGGTGCCGTTCCACCAGGTGAAGAAGCGCAGCAGGAAGGTCTTGATCATCTTGATCATGTTGGATTCCGGCTCCGAGCGCGGTTCTGCCATCGTGCCGGTACGATGTCCAGCAACCGCGTTTCTCCCGGAGCGGGCGCGCCGGTCGGCGCCTCGCGCGAGCCGCGATGCGATTCGAGCGCTTTGCCATCCCGATTCCGGTGTCGCCGCCAAGCGGCGGCGGCCAAACGGGTTTCCGATTCTTTACAAACCGCCCGGGCTGCCGGTGTCATACTACCTTTCAGCGCCCGGCATGTGACGGCCGGATGACAAATTCATTGGGGTCCGCGGCGCCCTACCCTTCCGAATCCGCTTCCCTTCTCCGATATTTAC
>VAZU01000417.1:1436-1928 GCA_005884745.1 Alphaproteobacteria bacterium | reverse complement strand
CACTAGTTCTTGACTGGCGGGAGGGAGTCGTCTTAGCCTTCTGGGGTCGGGCGCGGATCGTACCAAGTGCTCGCCGGACGCCTCCCAGAACAGGCTAGCGACGCCGCTTCGCCGAGGCCGAAGGCTAAGGCGAGCCAGGGCTCCGCATGGCCGGGCGGTCGGCAGCGACCCACCAAACCAACGGCGCCGCGAAAAAAGCGCCGGTCGTAACGGGACGTCGAGCAGAGTGCCGGGACCAACCGGCAGCGCGCGGGTTTTTCGGCCCGCGCAGGATGAAAATGTCGGCGCTCGGAAAGCTCGCGCCGACGAGCCAAAGGGGTGGAGCAATGCGGATCGAGCGGCGGTACACGAAGGAAGGTCAGTCCGCCTACGAGGGCGTCGAATTTCGCCTGACCACGAGCGAGATCCGCAATCCGGACGGCTCGGTGGTGTTCCGGGCGGAGGACGTCGAGGTGCCGGCGTCCTGGTCGCAGGTCGCCTCCGACGTGCTGG
>VAZU01000417.1:0-1357 GCA_005884745.1 Alphaproteobacteria bacterium | reverse complement strand
TCGCCGCGCTGCCCGAGAAGGAACGATTCGGGGGGGAGACCTCCGCCAAGCAGGTATTCGACCGGCTGGCCGGCACCTGGACCTATTGGGGCTGGAAGGGCGGCTATTTCGCTTCCGAGGCCGACGCCTCCGCGTTCTTCGACGAGCTGCGCACCATGCTCGCGAGGCAGATGGTCGCGCCCAATTCGCCGCAATGGTTCAACACCGGCCTCTACTGGGCCTACGGCATCGACGGCCCGAGCCAGGGCCATTATTACGTGGATTTTGCCACCGGAAAGCTGACCCGGTCGAAATCGTCCTACGAGCATCCGCAGCCGCACGCCTGCTTCATCCAAGGCATCGCCGACGACCTCGTCAACGACGGCGGCATCATGGACCTTTGGGTGCGCGAGGCGCGGCTGTTCAAATACGGCTCCGGCACCGGCTCGAATTTTTCAAGACTGCGCGGCGAGGGCGAGCGGCTGTCGGGCGGCGGCAAATCCTCCGGCCTGATGAGCTTCTTGAAGATCGGCGACCGCGCCGCCGGCGCGATCAAGTCGGGCGGCACCACGCGGCGCGCGGCGAAAATGGTCGTGGTCGACGTCGATCACCCGGACATCGAGCAATACATCGACTGGAAGGTGCTGGAGGAGCAGAAGGTCGCAAGCCTCGTCACCGGCTCGCGCATCAACCAGCGGCACCTCAAGGCGGTGCTGAAAGCCTGCGTCAATTGCGAGGGCTCGGGCGACGATTGCTTCGATCCCGACAAGAACCCGGTGCTTCGCCGCGAGATCAAGGCGGCGCGCAGGAACGCCGTGCCCGACAATTTCATCCGCCGGGTGATCCAGTTCGCCAAGCAGGGCTATACCGACATCGAGTTCCCGGTTTTCGACACCGACTGGGATTCGGAGGCCTATCTCACCGTCTCCGGCCAGAACTCCAACAATTCGGTGCGGGTGACCGACGAGTTCCTCAAAGCCGTCGAGGCCGACGGCGATTGGGACCTGACCTGGCGCACCAAGCCCGGCAAGGTCGCCAAGACCCTAAAGGCGCGCGCGCTGTGGGAGAAGATCGGGCACGCCGCCTGGGCGAGCGCCGATCCCGGCCTGCAGTTCCACACCACGGTGAACGATTGGCACACCTGCCCGGCCTCGGGCCCGATCCGGGCGTCGAACCCGTGCTCGGAATACATGTTTTTGGACGACACGGCGTGCAATCTCGCCTCGCTGAACCTGCTCGCGTTCCGCGCCCCTGCTTCTCCTCCCCCTGCAAGGGGGGGGTCGGCGAGCGAAGCGAGCCGGGTGGGGGTCGAATCTTCGGCTGGCGACCCCACCCCGGACCGCCTGCGGCGGTCCGACCCTCCCCTTTCAGGGGAGGG
>VAZU01000174.1 GCA_005884745.1 Alphaproteobacteria bacterium | reverse complement strand
CCGTCCTCCATGCCAGCACTCCGTGCAGGCCGCTGCTTGCGAAGCCCCGCGCCGGATCAAGCCGCAGCTTCACTCTTGCCCCGAGCCAATGCGCGCTTCCCGGCTCTCGGCGTCAACATAGTAACTGGATCGCGGCCGCGGAAGTCGCACGCGGGTGATGCCATCGACCCCGGAGTCATGGTCGATCGATCACGCTCCGAACAGATTGCCCTGGTCCGGGCTGCCCGTGCCGCGGCGCCGCCGTGTCCTCGGCATGACGACCGGGACCGAGCGCGTCTGCCTGGTCTCGGCGACGGCCCCGACGTGCCCGTCGGCAAACTCGATGTCCAGCCTCAGCCCCGGGCTGACCGCGGCGGCCGCCCGCAGCGGCCGGCCTTCGGGGCCGCGTACCAGGGCAAAGCCGCGCGCCAGCACGCCCTGGTAGGAAAGCGCCGCGAGCACCTGGCCGGCCCGGTCCAATGCCGCAACGCGGCGGTCGAGCAGCGTGTCGAGCGCGCGGCTGGCGCGGTCGATCAGCGCAGCCACGCGCTCGCGTTCGCGGCCGATGCGCTGGCGATGCGCCTCGCGGTTCGAGCGCAGCGCCGCCTGCAGCCGCGCGAACAGCCCCTGCAGTCGTTCCTCCCGGCGCTCGGCGAAAACCACGGCGGCGCGCTTGGTTCGCTCCGCCAGGGTGCGAATCCGCTCGGCGTCGCGCACGATGCGGGTGCGCAAGATCTGCGGCGTGAGGCGCACGCTTACCCGCGAATAGCCCGTCCAATGGATCTGGGCATTGGCATTGAGCGCACGCGGCAGCCGCTCGGCCGCCGCATCGACGCGCTGGCGCGGCGATGCAAGCAGCGCCTCCGCGCTCGGCCACGCCCGCACCGAGCCGCGAAGCTCGCGGCGCTTCGTCTCGACGCCGCGGCGCCAGCAGGCGAGATTGCGCCGATCGAGATCCCCGACCTGCGCGAGGAGCTCGGCCCGGACCGGGACCGCCATTTCGGCGGCCGCCGTCGGGGTCGGCGCGCGCCGGTCGGCGGCGAAATCGATCAGGGTCACGTCGGTCTCGTGCCCCACCGCGGAGATCAGCGGGATCATGCTGGCGGCGGCGGCCCGCACCACGATCTCCTCGTTGAAGGACCATAGATCCTCGAGCGAGCCGCCGCCGCGCGCCACGATGATGAGATCGGGGCGCGATAATGCTCCGGATTCCGGCAGCGCATTGAACCCGTGGATTGCCGCCGCGATCTCCGCCGCGGAGCCCTCCCCCTGCACCCGGACCGGCCAAACCAGCACCGGCCGCGGGAAGCGCTCGCCCAGCCGGTGCAGAATGTCGCGGATCACCGCGCCGCTCGCCGACGTGACCACCCCGATCCGATTCGGCAGGAACGGGATGAGCTGCTTGCGCGCCTCGTCGAACAGGCCTTCGGCGGCGAGCGTCTTCTTGCGCTGTTCGAGCAGCGCCATCAGCGCGCCGAGCCCGGCGGGTTCCAGCGCCTCGATCACGATCTGATAGGTCGAGCGGCCCGGATAGGTGGTGAGCCGCCCGGTGGCGATGACCTCGAGGCCTTCCTCCGGCTTGATGCGCATCCTTGCGAACGCGCTTTTCCAGATCACCGCCTCGATCTTGGCGCCCTCGTCCTTGAGCGCGAAATAGCAATGGCCGGAGGCATGCGGCCCGCGAAAGCCCGAGATCTCCCCGCGCACGCGCACATAGGCGTAAGCATCCTCGACGGTGCGCTTGAGCGCCGCCGCGAGCTCGGAGACGGTGAATTCCACAAGGTTGATGCGCGGCGCTTCGCTCATTACTGGCTCGTCTGTTGCGGGCTTGCGACCCCATGCTACACCAGCGCCCGTCACCCTGGCCGCATATAGGCACTCTCATGAACCTGCTTCTGCTCGGGTCCGGCGGGCGCGAGCATGCGCTGGCCTGGAAGCTCGCGAATAGTCCGCTGGTCGACCGGCTCTATTGCGCCCCGGGGAACGCCGGGATCGCCCGGGACGCTGAGCTCGTCGGGCTCGATGCGGCCGACCATGCCGCGGTGGCCGATTTTTGCAAGGCGGAGCGGGTCGATTTCGTGGTGGTTGGCCCCGAAGGGCCGCTGGTGGCGGGGATCGTCGACGATCTCGAAGCCGCCGGCATCAAGGCCTTCGGGCCGCGGCGGGCGGCGGCGCGGCTCGAAGGCTCGAAGGCGTTCGCCAAGGACCTGTGCCGGGCGCATGCGATCCCGACCGCGGAATATGCGCGCTTCACCGGCGCGGCCCCCGCCAAGGCCCACGTCCGCCAAAAAGGCGCGCCGATCGTGGTGAAGGCCGACGGTCTTGCCGCCGGCAAGGGCGTAGTGGTGGCGGAGAGCGTCGAGGAGGCGGAGGCCGCCATCGACATGATGCTGTCCGGCGGGCTCGGCGCGGCCGGCGCCGAGATCATCGTCGAGGAATGTCTGGCCGGCGAGGAGGCGTCGTTCTTCGCGCTGTGCGACGGCGAGAGCGCGATCCCGCTCGCCTCGGCCCAGGACCACAAGCGCGCGTTCGACGGCGACCGCGGCCCCAACACCGGCGGCATGGGCGCCTATTCGCCGGCCCCGGTGATGACGGAAGAGCTTTCGCGCCGCGCCATGGACGAGATCGTCGTGCCGACGTTGCGCGCCATGAAAGCCATCGGCGCGCCGTTCAAAGGCGTGCTCTACGCCGGCCTGATGATCAATGCGCAAGGGCCGAAGCTCATCGAATTCAACGTGCGCTTCGGCGATCCGGAATGCCAAGTGCTGATGCTGCGGCTCAAATCCGACCTCGTCCCGGCGCTGATCGCCGCGCGCGACGGCGTGCTCAAGAGCTTCGACCTGCGCTGGCACGCGGACGTCGCGCTCGCCGTGGTGATGGCCGCCAAGGGCTATCCGGGAACTTATGCGAAGGGCTCGGCGATCGAGGGATTGGACGCCGCGGCCGCGGTCGAGGGCGTCGAGATCTTTCATGCCGGCACCAAGGCCGAGGGCGGAAGAATTCTCGCCGATGGCGGGCGCGTGCTCGACGTGTGCGCGCTTGGCCGCAGCGTGGAAGCGGCGCGCGAGCGCGCCTATGCGGCGATCGAAAAGATCCGCTGGCCCCAAGGTTTTTGCCGCCGCGACATCGGCGGGCGGGCGGTGGCGGGGGACGCGGCGGGGCAATCCTAGAACAGCTCTGGTACGGATTACGGCTATTTGTGCTATGAGGATGCCATGGGCAACACACTGAAAGACTTGATCGAGCGTGTTCAAACTTGGCCCGAAGAGGTCCAGGAGGAAGCGATTGAAATCCTCCTCGCAATCGAACAGGGACGCGTCACAACCTATGAGTTATCCGACGAAGATCGGACAGCGCTGGCACGTAGTGCTGAGGACCTACGGGAAGGTCGGCTCGTTCCCGATCGGCAGGTCTCGGAATTTTTCGAGCGCAACCGGCGCTCATGAGAGTTCGGTGGACGCAGACTGCGTTCGCCGAACTCGGGGAAATTCGTTCCTATATCGCGAAAGACAATCCGGCGGCGGGCAAGGCAGTCGTTCTCCGGATCGAGCAAGTGACAGCTCGCCTGGGACGATTCCCTCGGATGGGAAGCGCGACTGACAGTCCGGGAGTTCGAGTTTTCCCGGCACTGCCGTTTCCATATCTCATCTTTTACACGATCGAGGCCGGAGAAGTCGTCATTCGCAACGTCCGCCATGCAAGTCGACGACGACCGCGGTAGTAAACGAAATTGAACGGAACTGTTGACGTACATTTTCAAGATGCGCTGGAATACCGGCCCAACGGTGCCCGCCCTGCGGTGATCCATGTCCTCCCCCGACCTCGCCGATCTCTTCCCCGGCTTTGCCTCGCACTGGATCGATACCTCGATCGGGAAAATGTTCGCGCGCAGCGGCGGCGCCGGGCCGCCGCTGCTGCTGCTCCACGGCTACGCGCAGTCGAACGTGATGTGGCACCGCGTCGCGCCGGAGCTCGCGCGGCATTTCACCCTGATCCTTCCCGACCTGCCGGGCTACGGCTGGTCGGTGGCGCCGCGGGCGAGCGCCGATCACGAGCCCTACAGCAAGCGCGCCATGGCGGCGGTGATGATCGAAATCATGGAAAAGCTCGGGCACGTGCGCTTCCGCCTCGCCGGGCATGATCGCGGCGGACGCGTCGCCTACCGGCTGGCGCTCGACCAGCCGGGCCGGGTCGAGCGCCTCGCCACGCTCGACATCGTGCCGACCTGGGCTATGTGGCACGGCATGGACCGCAACCTCGCCATGAAGGTCTGGCACTGGCTGTTCCTGGCGCAGCCCCATCCGCTGCCCGAGATGCTGATCGGCAAGGCGCCGGTCGAATACCTCGACTGGAAGATGGCAAGCTGGACCAAGACCAAGGACCTCTGCGCATTCGATCCGCGCGCGCTGGCGCATTACCGCGCGTTCTTCTCCGATCCGAGCCGGATCCACGCCACCTGCGAGGATTATCGCGCCGGGCAGACCAGTGACCTTGCGGCCGACGAACGCGACCGCGCCGCCGGCAACAAGATCGCCTGCCCGATGCTGGCGCTGTGGGGCTCTGCCGGCATTCCCAGCGAGACCGCGGGCCCGCTGAAAATCTGGCGGGAATGGGCCGAACGCGTCGAGGGCAAGCCGATCGATTCCGGCCATTTCCTCGCCGAGGAGAGCCCGCAGGCGACCGCGGCGGCGCTGCTCGCGTTCTTTGCGCAAACATGAGCGCCGGCATGCGGTTGCGGGAAGCCAAGCGCGAGGATTTGCCGACGATCGTCCGCATGCTCGCCGACGATCCGCTCGGGCAAAAGCGCCACCGCGTCGAGGACCCGCTGCCAAAGGACTATTACGCCGCGTTCGATGCCATCGCGGCCTCGCCGAGCAACGCTCTCTACGTGGCCGAGGTCGACGGCGAGATCGTCGGCACCCTGCAGCTCACCTTCATCCCCGGCCTCGACTACCTCGGGGCCGAGCGCATGATGATCGAGGCGGTGCGGGTTGCGCGACATCGTCGGCGCGCGCCGGCGCGGCTGCCAGCGGGTCGAGCTCACCTCCAGCGCGAGCCGCAAGGACGCCCATCGATTCTACGAGCGGCTCGGATTTACCGCGTCCCATGTAGGCATGAAGCTCATGCTGAAATAAGCTTGGCTCAGGGAGGCCGTATCCCCCTCACCCCATCCCTCTCCCCGGCGGGGAGAAGGAGACGCCCGCGGACCGTCCTTCCCAATAGCGTGAGGCCGGGCGCAATCGGGAGGAAGCGAAGTGACCACCACGCTCGATCGCCAAGCGGCCTATTCGGGCACCAAGGAAGTCAGCCTCACGCTCCGCTTCGACGTGGCGCGGCTCGAGGCCTATCTGGCCGGGAAGGTCCCGGGATTTGCCGGCCCGCTGCGCGTCAAGCAATTCCGCGGCGGGCAATCCAATCCGACCTACCTGTTGGAGACGCCGGCGCGGCGCTACGTCCTGCGCCGCAAGCCGCCCGGCAAGCTGTTGCCCTCGGCGCATGCGGTCGACCGCGAATACCGCGCGATCGCCGCGCTCCATGCGCAAGGATTTCCGGTCGCCGAGCCGGTGGTCTATTGCGCCGAGGAGGCCGTGGTCGGCACCGCGTTCTATGTGATGGGCTATGCCGACGGCCGGGTGTTCTGGGAACCGCATATGCCGCAGTCGAACCCGGCCGAGCGGCGAAGCGTCTACGACGCGATGAACGCCACCCTGGCGCAACTGCACTCGTTCAAGCCCGCCGCGATCGGGCTCGGCGATTTCGGCAGGGGCGAGAATTACGTCGCGCGCCAGATCGACCGCTGGTCGAAGCAGTACCGCGCCTCGGAAACCGAGAAGATCGAGGAGATGGACGAGCTGATGCAATGGCTGCCGGCGCACGTGCCGCCGCCGGGCCCGGTCGCGGTCGTGCACGGCGACTACCGGCTCGACAACATGGTGCTGCACCCGACCGAGCCGAAGATCCTCGCGGTGCTCGACTGGGAGCTCTCGACGCTCGGCGATCCGCTCGCGGATTTCACCTATCATCTGATGCAATGGGAAATGCCGTCGCTGGACGGCCCCGGCTCCGCGTCGCTGCGCGGGCTCGATCTCGCCGCGCTCGGCATTCCCTCGCGCGACGCCTATGTCGATCGCTACGTCGAGCGCACCGGGCTCGATCCGCGGCCGTATCTGCCGGCGTACATGGCCTATAATTTCTTCCGGATCGCCGCGATCCTGCAGGGCATCGTCGGGCGGGTGCGCGACGGCACGGCCACCAGCGAGAACGCGCCGGCGCGCGCGCAGCTGGTGCGGCCGCTGGCGCAGACGGCGTGGGCGTCCGCCCGGGAGACGGGCGCACGGTAGGCTCGGCCGCCAAGCCCAAAACTCTGGCGCTGGCGCTCGGCGGCGGCGGCGCGCGCGGGCTTGCCCATATCGCGGTGATCGAGGCGCTCGACGAGCTCGGCGTCAGGCCGGTCGCCATCGCCGGCACCTCGGTCGGAGCCGCGGTCGGCGCCGCCTATGCGGCCGGCATGGACGGCAAGGCGATGCGGCGGCTCGCCATTCAGGTCGCCCATGCGCGCAGCGAGACGATCGCGCGGCTCGTCACCGCCCGCGCCGCCGCCGCGCTGTTCTCGGCCGCGCTCGCCAACCCCATGCTGCTCGACGCGAGAAAGCTCGCAGCCGCCTTCCTGCCGCCGGAAATTCCCGACGACTTTGCCGCGCTGAAGATCCCGCTGACCGTGCTCGCGACCGATCTCTACGAACGTTGCGCGGTGCCGTTCACGGCGGGCGGCCTCCGGGATGCCATTGCCGCGTCGATGGCGGTGCCGGGCCTGGTGCGTCCGGTCGAGATCGGCGGCAAGGTGCTGGTCGACGGCGGCGCGGTCGAGCCGTTGCCGTTCCGTTATCTCGTCGGGCGCGCCGACGTGATCCTCGCGGTCGACGTAACCGGCGGCACGCGCGGCCGCCCGCGCGAGATCCCGGACCCGTGGGAATGCCTGTTCACCACCCTGCAGATCATGGGCCGCGCCATCGTACCGGATATTTTGATCCGGCCCAACCTCGGCGCGTTCCGCATGCTCGATTTCTTCCGCGCCAGCGCCATCCTGCGCGCCGCCGATGCGGTGAAGCCGGACGTGAAGCAGCAGGTCGGCAAGCTGCTGGCGAGCTAGTCACCGCCGCGCGGCGAAAAAATCCTGCAGCAGCGCCGCGGCCTCGCGCTCGGCGATCCCGGCGTAGACCTTCGGGCGGTGGTGGCAGGTCGGCGAGGCATAAAGCTTCACGCCGTTCTCGACCGCCCCGCCTTTCGGGTCTGCCGCGCCGTAATAGAGCCTGCGGATGCGCGCGAACGAGATCGCGGCCGCGCACATCGGGCAGGGCTCGAGCGTGACGTAGAGATCGCAGTCGACGAGGCGCTCCGAGGCAAGCGCCGCCGCGGCGGCGCGGATCGCCAGCATTTCCGCGTGCGCGGTCGGGTCGCGCGCGGCGATCGTTGCGTTGCGCCCGCGCGCGATCACCGCGCCGTCGCGCACGATGACGCAGCCGACCGGCACTTCGCCGCCTTGTGCCGCGGCGCGCGCCTCGGCGAGGGCTTGCTCCATGAACGACGGCATC
>VAZU01000173.1 GCA_005884745.1 Alphaproteobacteria bacterium | reverse complement strand
TCGACGTTCTGCTCGAGGGTGGGCCGGCCGAACAGGCCGACCTGCGCCACATAGGGTGGCCGATGCCGGGGCAGGCCGCGCTTGCCCTCGATCGATTCGATCATCGCGGATTCTTCGCCGCAGATGTAGGCGCCGGCGCCGCGGCGAAGGAAGAGCTTGGTGTGCGCAGAGAGTCCCGCCTGCTCGATGCGCGCGAGCTCGCGCTCGAGCATCAGCCGGATGCCCGGATATTCGTCGCGCACGTAGACGTAGGTCTCGGCCGCCTCGACCACCCAGGCGGCGATCAGCATGCCTTCGAGAAACCGGTGCGGGTCGCGCTCGAGATAGAACCGGTCCTTGAAGGTGCCGGGCTCGCCTTCGTCGGCATTGACCGCGAACATCCGCGGCGCTGGCTCCTGGCGCACGATCGTCCATTTGCGCCCGGTCGGGAATCCGGCGCCGCCGAGCCCGCGCAGGTCGGCATCGCTCACCTGACCGATGACCGATTCCCGCGTGCGCGCGCCCGACAAACATTCCTTGAGCAGGCGATAGCCGCCTTGCGCGACATAATCGTCGAACGAAATCTGCGGCGCGAGCGCTTCGGCATGCGCGCCCGCTTTTGCGGCCGTCATCATCTTCTCGGCGCTCGCCTGCGGGAGCTGCTCGTGACCGACGGCGGCGACCGGGGCGCGATCGCAGGCGCCCATGCACGGCGCACGCAGCACGCGCACGCTCGGCGGGCAGGATTTCGACAATTGCTCGATCAGCTGCTCCGCGCCCGCCATGGCGCAGGACAGGCTCTCGCACACCCGGATGGTGACGGCGGGCGGCGGCGAAGCATCCTCCTTCACCACGTCGAAATGCGCGTAGAACGTCGCAACCTCGTAGACTTCGGCGAGCGCGAGCCGCATCTCGTGCGCCAGCGCCACCAGATGCGGCGCGGCGAGATGGCCGTAGCGGTCCTGGATGAGATGCAAATGCTCGATCAGGAGATCGTGCCGGCGCGGACGTTTCTCCAGCAGCGCGCGCACTTCCTCGAGCGCGCGCGGATCGACCTGGCGTCCTTTGGGAGTTCGCGGCGGTTTTCGCCGCCCGCTGCCCGGCTTGTCGTTTACGGCGTGAATCGCGGTCTCTCCTTCTTTTCCCTCCCCTTGCGGGGAGGGTCGAACCGCCGAAGGCGGTTCGGGGTGGGGTGATTCAGCTTCACCCCCACCCGGCTCGCGTCTTTGGACGCTCGCCGACCTCCCCCCTCCAGGGGGAGGTGATCCGAGCCAGCCTCCCTAAAACAGCCCGACGATGCGGCCGTCGGCGTTGACGTCGATATGGTCGGCCGCCGGCACTCTCGGCAGGCCCGGCATCGTCATGATCTCGCCGCAGATCGCCACCACGAACTCGGCGCCGGCGGACAGCCGCACCTCGCGCACCGGAATGACGTGATCGGCCGGCGCGCCCTTCAAGTCCGCATTGGTGGTGAAGCTGTACTGGGTCTTGGCGATGCACACCGGCGCCTTGCCGTAGCCCATCGCCTCGAATTGCGCGAGCTGCTCCTGCACCGGCTTTGCCACCTCGATGTCCTTGGCGCGATAGATCTCCCGGGCGATGGTGCGGATCTTGTCGATCAGCGGCATGTCGTCCGGATACAGCAATTTCAGCTGGCGCCTGCTCTTCTCGGCCACGCCGACGACCGCGCGCGCGACGTCGGCCGCGCCCTTGCTGCCCTCGGCCCAGTGATCGGCCAGCACCGCCTGGACCCCGAGCTCGGCGCAGCCCCTCCTGACGACGTCGATCTCGGCGTCGGTGTCGGCGCTGAAGCGATTGACGGAGACGACCGGGGTGAGGCCGAATTTCTGCACGTTCTCGATGTGGCGCTTGAGATTGGCCATGCCGGCTTCCAGCGCCTGCAGATTCTCGGCCTTGAGGTCCTCCTTCTTGACCCCGCCATGCATTTTCAGCGCGCGGGTAGTCGCGACCAGCACCACGCAATCCGGCTTGATCCCGGCCTTGCGGCATTTGATGTCGATGAACTTTTCGCCGCCGAGGTCGGCGCCGAAGCCGGCTTCGGTGACGACGTAATCGCAGAGTTTCAGCGCGGTCGTCGTGGCCAGCACCGAGTTGCAGCCGTGCGCGATGTTGGCGAACGGACCGCCGTGCACGAACGCCGGCGTGGCCTCGAGCGTCTGCACCAGATTGGGCGCGAGCGCGTCCTTGAGCAGCGCGGTCATGGCGCCGTGGGCGTTGATCTGTCCGGCGCGCACCGGCTTGCGGTCGCGGGTATAGCCCACGATGATATTCGCGAGCCGCTGCTTGAGATCGTCGAGATCGCGCGCGAGGCAGAAGATCGCCATCACCTCGGACGCGACCGTGATGTCGAAACCGTCCTCGCGCGGGAAGCCGTTGGCGACCCCGCCGAGCGAGGACACGATGTGGCGCAGGCTGCGGTCGTTCATGTCGATGGCGCGCCGCCAGGCGATGCGGCGCGGATCGATGCCGAGCGAATTGCCCCAATAGATGTGGTTGTCGATCATCGCCGCGAGCAGATTGTTCGCGGCGCCGATGGCGTGAAAGTCCCCGGTGAAATGCAGATTGATCTCGGCCATCGGCACGACCTGGGCATAGCCGCCGCCGGCCGCCCCGCCCTTCATGCCGAAGCACGGGCCGAGGCTGGGCTCGCGGATGCACAGCATCGCCTTCTTGCCGATGCGGTTGAGCGCGTCGGTCAGGCCGACCGTGGTCGTGGTCTTGCCTTCGCCGGCGGGCGTCGGCGTGATCGCGGTGACCAGGATCAGCTTGCCGTCGGGCCGGTCTTTCAGCGTCTTGATGTAATCCAGCGACACCTTGGCCTTGTAGTGGCCGTATGGCTCGAGATTTTCCGCGGCGATGCCGAGCTTCTCGCGTGCGATCTCGAGGATCGGGCGCTTCTTGGCGGCATCCGCGATCTCGATGTCGGTCTTGGGTTTGAGATGTTGCGGCGCAAGCTCCGGCGCGGCGGACTTTTTGACGGGTTGACCAGGGGACATTCTGACACCTTCCTCAAGAGAAACGCTTACATCACGTCAGGCGGGTTCCGACCACGAGCTTGGCGGCTGCGGCAAACTCCGCGGCGCCGACTTTGCCGCCGTCGGCCGCCCTGACGCGGAACACGCGGATGCGGCCGTCCGCGCAGGCGACCGTGAAGCTCTCGGCATCGATCGCGACCACTTCGCCCATCTTGCCGGCGATGCCGGAGGGCTGCTTGGCCGGCAACGGTTTGGAGTCGAAAATCTGCAGCTTCTTGCCGTCGTGCAACGTCCAGGCGCCGGGCTGCGGATTAGAGCCGCGGATCAGATTATAAATCTGTGCCCACGGCTTGCCCCAGTCGATGCGGGAATTGTCGGCGGAGCACCAGCCCTCGTAGCTCGCCCGCGATTCGTCCTGCTTGACGCGCTGCGCCTTGCCGGCCTTGACGAGATCGACGGCTTCCAGCGTCGCCTCGACTCCCATCGGGAACAGCCGGTCGAAATACACGCTGCCGAGCGTGTCGTCGGGGGAGATCGGCGTCTTCTTCTGCAGCAGGATGTCGCCGGTATCGAGCCCGTTGTCGGGCCAGAAGATCGACAGCCCGGTCTCGGTCTCGCCCTTGATGATCGGCCAGTTGATCGAGCTCGGACCGCGGAATTTCGGCAGCAGCGAGGGATGGTACTGGATCGAGCCTTGGCTCGGGATTTTCAGGAATTCCTCGGGCACGAACAGCGTGACATAGGCCATCACCTGCAGGTCGGGCGCGAGCGCGCGGAATTGCTCCCAGACCTCGGGCTTGCGGTAGGACGCCGGCTGATGCACCGGGAGGCCGGCGGCGAGCGCCGCCTCCTTCAGCGGATCGATTTTCTGGCCCGGCTTCTCCGGCGCGGCATAGACGGCCACGACTTCGTCGCCGCGCTTGAGCAGCGCCTCGAGCACCGCCTTGCCGAACGCCTGCTGGCCATGAACCACGATGCGCATCCGTCAAGTTTCCTCGCCTAAATCCAAGACCTTCAGAACTATCGCGGAGCCGGGCCGGTATCTGTTCCCTCCCCCCTTGTGGGGAGGGATAGGGAGGGGGGTCGATGCGCCGCCAGAACGAGGCACCCCCCTCCCGACCGCTTCGCGGTCGACCTCCCCCACAAGGGGGGAGGTGTCTCGAGTATGTGGCTCTCGCCGCGCCGACCCGTAGGCATCATCTGCTTCACGCCGCATCCTTGCTGGGGATTCCGCCGGTCGCGCCCGAGCCCTTGATGTCGACGACCTCCTTGTCGCTGAAGCCGAGCACTTTCTTGAAGATCTCGTCGGTGTGCTCGCCGAGCAGCGGCGAGCGCTTCACCTCGCTGATGCTGTCCGACAATTTGATCGGATTGCCGACCGACAGATATTTGCCGCGCGTCGGATGCTCGACCTCGACGACCGTGCCGGACTTGCGCAGCGACGGCTCTTCGGCGAGCTCCTGCATCGACAGGATCGGGCCGCACGGAATGTCGTACTGGTTGAGGATCTTCATGGCCTCGAACTTGGTCTTGGTCATGGTCCATTGCTCGATAGTGTCGAAGATCTGCTTGAGCCGCGGCAGCCGCGCCTCCGGCTTGGCGTAATCGGGATCGGTGATCCATTCCGGCTTGCCGATCACCTTGCAGATTTGGCCCCACACCGGCGCCTGGGTGATGAAATAGATGTAGGCGTTGGGGTCGGTCTCCCAGCCCTTGCACTTGAGGATCCAGCCGGGCTGGCCGCCGCCCGAGGCGTTGCCGGCGCGCGGCACCGCCTCGCCGAACTTGCCGTGCGGATGCTGCGGATATTCGGTGAGCGGGCCATGCGCGAGCCGCTGCTGGTCACGCAGCTTGACCCGGCACAGGTTGAGCACGCCGTCCTGCATCGCGACGTTGACCTTCTGGCCGCGGCCGGTGCGATTGCGCTGGTAGAGCGCGCACACGATGCCGATGGCGAGGTGCAGGCCGGTGCCGCTGTCGCCGATCTGCGCGCCCGTCACCAGCGGCGGGCCGTCGTCGAAGCCCGTGGTCGACGCCGCGCCGCCGGCGCACTGCGCGATGTTCTCGTAGACCTTGCAGTCCTCGTACGGGCCGGGACCGAAGCCCTTGATCGACGCGACCACCATGCGCGGATTGAGCTTCTGGATGTGCTCCCAGGTCAGGCCCATGCGGTCGAGCACGCCCGGAGCGAAATTCTCCACCAGCACGTCGCAGCTCTTCACCAGCCGTTCGAGCACTTGCTTGCCCTTCGGGTTCTTGGTGTCGAGCGCGATCGAGCGCTTGTTGTGGTTGAGCATGGTGAAATGCAGGCTGTCGGCATTCGGCACGTCGCGCAGCTGGCCGCGGGTGATGTCGCCGGTGCCGGGCCGCTCGACCTTGATCACGTCGGCGCCGAACCAGGCCAGCAGCTGGGTGCAGGTCGGACCGGCCTGCACGTGGCTCAGGTCGAGGATGCGCACGCCCTCGAGCGCCTTGCCGGCCTGGCCCCAAGGCTTGGTGGAGGGACGCGGCAGGCCATCGGCGGACGCGGCGGTCTTCCTCGGAGCGAGCTTCACGACCTTCCTGGCCGATTTTTTCCCCGCCGGCTTGGTCCTGGATTTGCTTTTCTTGCGGGTTGTCATCGTCGTTCCTCTTGATGAGAGTGCAATCGACACGGCCGATTTATTTCTTGCGAACCACGCTTTTCGGGTTGAGGTTGCCGATGCGGCCGCTCTCGGTGCCGGCCGCCGGGTCGATCACCGCGTTGATCAGGGTCGGCTTACCGGAGTCCATCGCCTTGTTCACGGCGCGACTGAGCTCATCGGGCGTTGTCACATGGGCGCCAACGCCGCCGAATGCTTCCGCAATCTTGTCGTAGCGCGCGTCCTTGACGAAGACGGTTGTCGCAGCGTCCGAA
>VAZU01000172.1 GCA_005884745.1 Alphaproteobacteria bacterium | reverse complement strand
GCCGGCGACGGAGGCCGCAGAACGCTGAGCGGGACGGACACCGCCCCTCCCCCTCACGCATCGATCAGTACGCCCGGATTGAGCAGGCTGTGCGGGTCGAGGGCGCGCTTGGCGGCTTTGAGCGCCTCGGCGAACAGCGGCGGGCGCTGGCGGTCGTACCACGGCCGGTGGTCGCGGCCGACCGCGTGGTGATGGGTCACCGTGCCGCCGCCGGCGATCACCGCGTCGAGGCCGGCGGATTTGATCGCGTGCCATTGCTCGATCAACCCGCCGTGGCGCCCGGCCGCATGGAAGGTGAAATACGGCGCCGGCCCGTCCGGATAGACGTGGGTGAACCGGCAGGTGACCTGGCCCTCGTGGCCGGTCGCGTCCCGGATCGCCTGCTCGGTCGCCGCCTTGACGCCGTCGTGGAAACCCTCGAACCGCTCCCAGGTGATCGAGGTCTCGAACGTATCGTTGAGGATGCCGCGCTCGATCGTGCGCTCGCGCGCATAGGGCATGCGGATGAAGGCGTTGCGCCAGCGCCCGGCGGCGCCTTCGCGATGCGCGTCCGCGGCGCCCGCCGGCTCGAGCTCGCCCGCATGGTCGCGGCAGCATTCGAGCGCGCGCGCCATCCAGGCCTCGAGCGGATGGTCGGCGGATTCGAACGCCAGCACCATGATGGCCGCTGTGCCGTCGCCGGCGCCGGTGTTGTAGGCCTCCTGCGGATCGAGGATGCGGCAGTTCGCGGGATAAAGCCCGGCTTGCGCGATCGCGCGCAGCGCGCGCGCCGCAGTGAAGAAGCCGGGGAACCGCACCGCGCCGCCGGCGCGGAAATGCGGGCGGGCCTGCAGCCGTACCCAGGCCTCGGTGATGATGCCCAAAATGCCCTCGGAGCCAATCAGCAGCCGGTCGGGACTCGGGCCGGCTCCCGAGCCCGGCAGCCGCCGGGTCTCGATCGCGCCCCGTGGGGTGACGACGCGCAGCGATTCCACGAGATCGTCGATGTGGGTGTAGAGGGTCGCGAAATGCCCGCCGGAGCGCGTGGCGATCCAGCCGCCGAGCGTCGAGAACTCGAAGCTTTGCGGAAAGTGCCGCAGGGTGAGCCCGTGCGGCTTGAGCTCGGCCTCCAGCGCCGGCCCGAAGGCGCCCCCCTCGATGCGGGCGGCGCGGGAGGTGCGGTCGACCTCGATCACGCGATGCATGTCGCGCAGGTCCAATGTCACGGCCGCCTGGTAGCGGCCCAGCCCGTCGATGCGGGGCTCGACCCCGCCGACCACGCTCGAGCCGCCGCCGAACGGCGTGACCGACGCTTGCGCCGCCTCCGCCCAGTCGAGCACGGCCGCGACGTCGCGCTCGTTGCGCGGATAGACGACGATGTCGGGCGCGGCGGCATAATCGCCGAGCAGCCCGCGCACGTAGTCCGGATAGGATTTTCCGTAGGTATGCGCGGCCCGGTCGTAGCGCTCGGTCGAGGCGATCGGGGCCAGCGAAGTCGGCGGCTTCACGCGCGGGGGATGCAGTTCGATTTCGTCGAGCCGCGGCGGCTTGACCTCGGCGAATTCGTCGATCCGGAACCGCTCCCTGATCCGCGCCCAGACGAAAGCCTCCTCCTCCGGAGTGATGCCCTCGCCTTCGCGACCCCAGCCGAAATGTTTGAGCCGCGGCTGTGCCATTTTCTCCTCCCGGTAGGGTGGGTCAAGCGAAGCGCGACCCACCGTTCCCGACAACGTCATGAGTTTCGCTCCGCTCAACGCACCCTACGAGCCGCAGCTTTCGCGAGCTAGCGCGTCAGGCGCTCGAGCTCGGGAAACGCCGTGTACGCGGCGCCGGCGCACTGGTCCTTCGCGTCCCGTAGCGCGTCGAGCTTGCCCCCGACGAAGATCACGACGTGTTCCCGGCCCGGCGGAGTACCGCCGGCCGCGTTTCTCAGGCCATAGCGCAGGCAGCTGATGTAGCGGTTGCCGAGGCCCATCGGCTTGAGCTCGGGCTCGGAAACGAACGCATCCCGGACATTGCGCGGGTCGTTGAAGTAGTTGCGCATGTACGCCAAAATCTCCGACCGGTAGCTCTGCGGATAGAGGTTGCGGGCCTCCCAGGCGGCCCTCTGCGCTTCCGGCGAGGGCTCGGTCGAATAGCTGGCGCACCCGGCGAGCGCGGCGGCAAGCAGGAACGGCGCGCAGCGCCGTAACAACCCCGCGCCAGCCAAGCCGCAAACGCGCTTTACCTCCCCTTGAAAAGGGGAGGTCGACCGCGAAGCGGTCGGGTGGGGATCACGACCCCCTCCCGGCTCGCTGCGCTCGCCGGCCTCCCCCTTTCCGGGGGAGGTGAAGCGCGACTGCCGCCAGCTAATTGTCAATCTCATCACGCAGAGGTTCGAAAGGCATTTCCGGAAAACGGCTCAATTGCGCCGATACCAGGCGTATTGCAATCGAGCGAGCGGATACGCGGCCGGATGCGACACCCCGCAGGTGAAGACGAGACTGCTCAGATCCTCGCTCAGCCGCACCCACGCGGGCTCCCGGTCGGCGATCGAGGACCTCTGCACGCCCCCTTGCGGCTTCGGACACTCCCATTCGATATGCCCTGGTCCCCTCGGGGTGCCGATCAGGCTGATTTCCGGCAAGGCCCCGACGAAGTCCACGGACACGAACCGCACGGTGCCGTCGTCGGGAAAATCGAAGCGGTGGGCGGCTCCCTGCTCCCAATGGTGCCAATTGTTCCCGGCATATTCCTCCCACGTGCATCCATTGGGCCGGCGGAAATCGATTTCGATCAATCGCGTGTAGCACAGCCACCTGCTGTAGGTCGCCTCGCCCGCCTTGCCTTTGAGCTCGGCCATGACATGGGTCGACGCGGGAGAGCCGCTCGAAGCCAGGAGGAAAAGGCAGGCTGGGAGCGCCAACCAGAGCAGAGGGAGAATCGCAAGCTTGCCTCTCGGCATGGACCTCTCACCCGCAGCCGCATCTAGGCCCGTAGACGTTCGCTCCGGCAGGAACCGGGATCGCGGATCGTGCCATTGTACAGCCGCGCCCGCTGCGGCAAACGGCTTTTCGCCTGCTGGCGGCCATTACCGCGCTCCGATAAGACCCGCCTGCAGGGCATCGCCGGGCTCTCCCATGTGAACCGTCGAGGGCCACCGCCTTCCGGGTCACCGAATGTCGAGCGCGGCAAAACGTGCTTGCGCGCGAATATCCGCTGACGCAATAGAAGGAGCAGGTTCGCTCGTTCGACCCGAGGAGTTGCCGCATGGCCCACATCGAGACCGGCGCGGACGCGCCCGCCGCAACCGAACGAAAAGCCCACAAGGCGGTCTGCGCCATCACCGGCCGAGAGCGGCCGCGCCGCGACCTCGTTTCGCTCGAGACCTTGCGCCCGAGTCTCGCCGATCGCATCCGCGTGGACCACCCCGAGCTCGGGCCGGAGGCGCTGATCAGCCGCGCGGAAGTCGCGCGGTATCGGGCGCTCTATGTCGAGGAACTGCTGCAAGCCGAGCACGGCGAGTTCACCCAGCTCGATCGCCAGGTGGCGGAGAGCATCGCCAGGCACGACACCATCGCCGAGAACGTCGAGGCCGAATTCGAGGACCGGCGCAGCTTGGGCGAGCGCATGTCCGATCACCTCGCGAGCTTCGGCGGCAGCTGGACCTTCATCATCATCTTCGGGGTGTGGCTGGCGATGTGGGTCGTATTCAACCAGACGGTACCGAGCGGCGAGCGCTTCGATCCCTATCCCTATATTTTGCTCAACCTGATCCTGTCGTGCCTCGCCGCGATCCAGGCTCCCATCATCATGATGAGCCAGAAGCGCCTCGAGGCCAAGGACCGGCTGCGGTCCGAGAGCGATTACCGCGTCAACCTCAAGGCGGAGCTCGAGATCCGGCACTTGCACGAGAAGATGGATCACTTGATCACCCGGCAATGGCAGCGGCTCGCCGAGATCCAACAGATGCAGCTCGAGATCATGAACGAGACCAGCCGGGCCGGCCGGCGGTCGTGAGCTGTGCGACAGCTCGGTTTGTGAGGAAACAGTGACGGGAGTGCAGACGAGCCGCGAATTCCCTATCCCGGAGCACATGAAAGCCTGGGTGCTCGGCGATCCGGGCGAGCTCGCGTTGAAGCAAAAGCCGGTGCCGGCGCCGGGCCGGGCCGAAGTGCTGGTGCGCATCGACGCGGTGGCGATCTGCGCCACCGACCTCGAGGTCATCGCATACGGCACCCCCGCGATGATCCAGGGCGGCCTGCCGTTCAACAAGAACTTCACGCCGGGACACGAATACATGGGCACCGTCGTCGCACTCGGTCCGGGCGTCGACGAAGTTTCGATCGGCCAGCGCGTCGCGGTCGAGATCCATGCCGGCTGCGGCCAATGCAAGCGCTGCCGCGAAGGCATGTACACCGCCTGCCTGAACTACGGGCTCAACTACGGCGACCGCGACAAGGGCCACCGCGCCAACGGCTTCACCACCGATGGCGGGTTCTGCGAGTATCAGGTCAACAACATCAACACGCTCGTTGCCGTCCCGGACGGCGTATCGGACGAGGAAGCGTGCCTGATCGTGACCGCCGGCACGGCGATGTACGGGCTGACCGAGCTCGGCGGGCTCGTCGCCGGCGAAAGCGTCGCGGTCCTCGGCCCGGGGCCGATCGGGCTGCTCGGAGTTGCGGTCGCCAAGGCGTTGGGGGCCGCCCCGGTGATCCTGACCGGGACCCGCGACAACCGCCTCGAGATCGGGCGCGAGCTCGGCGCCGACCATTTGATCAACATTCGCAAGGAGAATGCCGTCGAGACCGTGCGCCGGCTGACCGGCGGCCGCGGCCTCGATTACGTGCTGGAATGCTCCGGCGCGCCCGATGCGGTCAACGACGCCGCCCGCATGCTCAGCCGCGGCGGCAAGCTCTGCCTCGCCGCGTTCCCCCACGAGCCGGTGCTCGTCGACGTGGCGCACCTGGTGCGCAACAACATCTATGTCTACGGCATCCGCGGCGAGGGCCGGAGCGCAACCCATCGCGCCGCCGCGCTGATTGCACAAAAGCGCTTCGATGCCTGCAAGATCCACACTCACACCTTTGCGCTGGAGGATCTGCCGACGGCGCTGAAATACGCGCGCGAACGCATCGAGGATGCGATCAAGGTGGTGGTGAAGACCCGCACGGGCGCGGCGCAGAGGCTCGCGGCGGAGTGAGATAGCCGGCGTTCCCCGAACAAGGCGCAGCGCCGCAATCACTCCGTCGTCATCGCCCGGCTTGACCGGGCGACCCAGTAGCCTCCGGGACAATCGGCTTCGAACAGACCTTTCCGGCGCCGGGAGTACTGGGTCGCCTGCCTACGCGGGCGATGACAGCTTCGAGGCGAACGAATTTTCCTTACCTCCCGGTGTTCACCCGGTATTGAGGCCACACGATGCGCCGCCGATGGCAACATCGCTTAGCACTCCGCAATCGAACCGGGAGGATTGCCCGTGACCGAAATCACCCGCCGCTCGCTGCTCGCCGGCACGATGCTGGCGGCTGCCGCGACCGCGTTGCCGAAGTCCGCCGCGGCGAATGCCCCGGCCGCCGGCAAGCAGGCGGCCAGCCTCTATCGCTACAAGATCGGCGATTTCGAGATGACCGCGATCCACGACGGTATCTGGAATCGACCCATCGACGAAAAATTCGTGCGCAACGCGCCGTTCGCAGAAGTGCAAAAAGTATTGGCCGACGCGTTCCTGCCGACGGACAAATTGCCGATCCCGCTCACCACCCTGCTGGTCAACACCGGATCGAAGCTCGTGCTGCTCGACACCGGCAGCGGCGGCCAGCTCACCCCGACCGCCGGCACGATGACCGCCAATCTGGCCGCCGCCGGCCTCGACCCCAACAACGTCGACGTGATCGTCATCTCGCATTTCCATCCCGACCACATCAACGGCATCAAGACCAAGGACAACGAGCTGGTGTTCGCCAATGCCGAGATCCTGGTGCCGGCGCCGGAATGGGCGTTCTGGATGGACGACGCCAGGATGAGCACGGCCCCGGAAGGCCTCAAGGGCAATTTCCTCAACGTGCGCCGGATTTTCGGCAACATCGCCAAGGACGTGCGCCGCTACGCGCCGGGCCGGGAGGTCGCGCCCGGCATCACTTCGATCGCGGCCTATGGGCACACGCCCGGCCACACCGCCTTTGCGGTGGCATCCGGAAACGACAGCATGCTGGTGCTCAGCGATACCAGTTTCCATCCGTCGCTGTTTGCCAGGAACCCGGAATGGCAAGGCGTTTTCGACCTTGACGGCAGCATGGCGGTGGACACCCGCAAGAAGCTGCTCGACCGCGCCGCCGCCGACCGGATGCTGGTGCAGGGCTATCATTTCCCCTTCCCGGCTTCCGGCTACATCGGCCGGGACGGCAAGGGCTACAATTTCGTGCCGGTGATGTGGCAGCCCTCGCTGTGACGCAATTCGCCGCGGCGTTCCCCCTGCGGAGCATCTGTAGCCCGGATGGAGCGCACGCGAAGCGGGCGCGAAATCCGGGGCGGCCGACCCGGATTTCGCTTCGCTCCATCCGGGCTACGGCAGTGCGCTACGCCCGGGACCCTGGCCCGCATGAGTTGACAAACCGCGAGCAACCATCCCACTCTTGCGGCGGTGCAGGTGTGCCGGCCTCGGCCGGCCAAGAGGGAATCCGGTGCGGCGCGAAACAAAGCGCGCCAAATCCGGAGCTGCCCCCGCAACTGTCGGCGGTGAGCCCTCCTCCAGATGCCACTGGGCGCAAGCCTGGGAAGGCGGAGTGAGGGTGACGACCCGCAAGCCAGGAGACCTGCCTGCCCAGTCACCCTTCCGGCGTGCGGGGCGCGCGCACGGGGCGGGCTGTCCGCAGCGGTGACATGCAAACCGTCGCGGGGGCTCGACCTTGGCTCGAGTATCGAATCTCATTTCGACATCAGGTGCGCGTCTTGCGACCGCGCCTCCGCGACTCGTTCGAAACCACGAACGTGACGGAGGCATGTCATGTCGACCCTGTCGTTCCGAGCAAAGCTCGGCCCCCGAAGTGCACGAAGCGCTACCCTCGCATCCAGTCTTATTGCCGCCTTGGGCGTAGCGACGGCCCGGGCGCAGAGCGTCGAGCTGCCGCAAATCATCGTTTCCGCCGGCCAAGCGCCGATGGAGGCATCCCGCGTCGGAGCCAGCGTCACCGTTATTTCCGGCGACGAGCTGCGGGAAAAGCACATTCCGACCGTGGCGGAGGCTTTGCGCTCGGTTCCTGGGGCGGAGGTCGATCAATCCGGCGGGCGCGGCACCCTCACCCAGGTGCGCATCCGCGGGGATGAGGCGAACCACGTTCTTAGCCGTTGCCGATGCCAATTTCGATTTCGCCGATCTGACCGTAGACGATGTAGAGCGCATCGAAGTGATCCGCGGACCCCAGTCGGGAATTTACGGGTCCAACGCTCAGTCCGGCGTGATCTCCATCATCACCCGTACCGGCAAGGGACTGAAGCAGCCGGCCGCCGACCTCAAGGTGGAGGCTGGCAGCATGAAGACCGTTTCCGGCAGCGCCAACGTGCGTGGCGCAGCGGGGCCGTTCTACGGCTCCGCTACGATCAGCGACTACACGACAGGCGGCTATCCGATCTCGCGCTTCGGCGGACCGAACGACGGCAGCCGCGCCCTCACCTTCACCGGCAAAGGCGGCGTTGACGTGACGGAGAATTTCAATATCGAAGGCGTCGTCCGCCACACCGACCGGTTCGCGAGGACCGATCCGCAGGACTCCTCTTGTGACTTCACAACGTTTGTCTGCTCACCGACTTTCGGTCTCGTCATCCCGGGGGACGCCGGCACCGGATATCGGAGCACGGCTGGCCGGATTGGCGCCACCTGGTCGCTCTTCGGCGGCCATTGGGTGCAGAGCGCTGATATCAAGTTGTTCGACGAGCAGCTCAGGAGTTTTCAAAATACGCCCACGCCCGCATTCACCTTCAGTACCGACGGCGAGCGCAGGACGCTGGATTACAAATCAGTCTTCAAGTTCGCGGATGTCTTCGGTGGCGAGAGCCACACAATGACGGTTCTCCTCGAAAACCGACGCGAGCACTACGTTCAGATCGAGAGTGCAGCGGCTCATGACAAGGAGCGCAAAAGTGTCGCCGGGGAATACGTGCTC
>VAZU01000171.1 GCA_005884745.1 Alphaproteobacteria bacterium | reverse complement strand
GCGCTGACGCAAAGGCGCTATCGAGTTCCTCGGGCGTGGTCGCCTCAACAATCGGCAGGGTCACGCCTAAATTCTGCGTTGTGCGCGGCACCTCGTCGCTTAATACCAATCCGTGCATTGGATTGCCCGGATTGACCAGGATCGCAATTTTTGAGGCGCTAGGAACGATTTCCCGAAGGATTTCTATGCGTTTGGCTACGAAATCTCCTGGCACGAACGTCGCTAGGCCCGTTGTGTTGCCGCCGGGATGTGACAGGCTTTGAACGAGGCCCAGCGCGACGGGATCGAACACAGCGACGAATAGGATCGGGATGCTGGTGGTTGCCGATTTCAGGGCTACGGCTGGTTGGGGGCCGGCGGCGATGAGCAAATCGGGATTAAGAGCAATCAGATCGGGGGCTAGAGTCGGCAATCGATCCGGGGGTTCGGCGTGACGATACTCGATAATCAGGGTTCTTGCCATCTAGCCAACCATCCTCGCGCAAGCCGCTGCCCCAGGCGTCAAGAAATGGCACATTTCTGATAACGCCCAAGTATGCGATTCTGCGAGGCTTGCCTTGCGCCCATGAACGCGGCGAGGAAAAGAGCAGCGTCGCAGCAGCCGCAATGAACTCCCGCCTTCTCATTCGATAACCTCGTCGGCGCGGGCGAGCAGCGAGGGCGGCACGGTCAGGCCAAGCGCTTTGGCGGTCTTGAGATTGATGACCAGCTCGAATTTGGTGGGTTGCTCGACGGGAATATCAGCTGGTTTCATTCCTTTGAAGACCTTGATCGTCTGCAGCGCATGCGGGATATAAAGCCCGACAAAGCGTGGGCCATACGCGATGAGACCCCCTCCTTCGGCCATTTCGGGCCATTGATAGATGGCGGGTAGCCGGATCGCTGCCATGCGCTCGATGATCTGCGCGCGATACCTGTTGAAGAGCGATGAGGCCAGCACGTTGAGTGCTTGCGCTCCTGCGGCCAGGGCAGCGTCGATCGCCGGCATGATCTCGTCCGAATTGGCAGCAATGTGAGTGGATACCGTGATCCCGTGAGCCTTCGCAATATCCTGCAGCGCGTCGAGCTGGTGCGGTGCCGTCACGACTGGGTCTACGAGGATAGCGAGGCGACGGGCGAGGGGAACCGCTTCCAGGAGAATTTCCTGGCGCTTGCCGTCGAGTTCGGGGGCCAAAATGCTGATCCCCGTGGTGTTCCCACCGGGATGGGCAAGTGAGGCGACCGCTTGTTCCGCCAATAGATCATCTGAAACCGTCAAGATCGGAATGGTTTGCGTTGCTCGCTGCACCACCCTTGTCAGGGCTCCTGCAGTCATGATGGCGTCCGGCCGGGCATTGACGAGCGCCGTTGCGGTTATCTCCGCGCGGTTCAATGGGGTGTTGAACCCGTCCACGATCGAGAGATTGACACCCTCGACAAAGCCGTTCTTGCGCAGCTCCTCGAAGAAGGCGATCCAATTAGGAGCATTCCGGTGTGCCTGAACCAAGCAAGCGAGACGATAGCTCCGTCCGGCCTCTTGCCCCGACGCTGCCCCAGCCACCAGCTGCACGGCAGCCCCGCTGGCGAGGAATCTGATGAACTCCCGCCGCCTCATTCGATCACCTCGGCGCGAGCGGCCATGCTGATCACTCCGGCAATCCGGCTTTGCGCAGGCCCTCTTCGTATCTGGCAACATCTTCCGGTCGGCGAAAATGGGGGCATGACATCTGTGAGATTGGAAATTAGCTCGCGGCGAAGCTTGCGGAGGCGCTTGAGCGTGCCTTCCTCGTCCAGGCCGGTCAGCCGGGAATAGCCCGCCACGTCGGCGGCAAGAATTGCGGCGAGCTTGCGAGGTTCGCTCATCCTGCGGCATGGACCCGTTGGAAGGCGCGCCAGACTCTACCACGGCGGGGAAGATCGGACCGGCCGACCGGGGCCGTGGAAACTCGGTCGCGGGCTTGAGCCACGGGCGATCGACAACCGCTGTCGAAGGCTCTTCCTCCCGATCGATCAATACCTTGTTACCAGTGCGCTCCCTAGTACTGCCGTCTTTACTGATTACACAGGCATTCTGTGGTATGGTACCCGTTCGGGGGCGGATGGGGCCCAAAAGGGGCCGGTTTCGCCATGTGGAAGCGTTTCTTTACGAGTGCGACTGCGGCAGCCGCGGTGTTCGGCGCATGCCTGCAGGTGCAGGCAACCGACATGTCGACCCGCGTGCCGGCCAAGGCGCCGGCCTATGTGCCCTATGCGCCGGTGCCCTATTTCAATTGGAGCGGGCTCTATTTCGGCCTCAACGGCGGGGGCGGATGGGGCAGATCGAGCCACACCGACGCCAATTTCGGCAACGCGACCGGAGAGTTCGGGGTCAGCGGCGGTCTGATCGGCGGAACCCTGGGGTTCAACTATCAGGTCGGTTCCTGGGTGTGGGGTCTCGAGGGGGATCTCGACTGGGCGAAAATCCACGGCAACAGCGGTCCCATCGGCGGGGTCCAGTACGACAGCTATTTGCAATGGCTCGGCACGGTGCGCGGCCGGGTCGGCTTCGCGTTCGACCGGTTCCTGCCCTATGTCACCGGCGGCTTGGCGGTCGGGGACGTCAAGGGCACCATTACGAGCCCGCCGGTGACGATCCTCAGCGGCACCAACACCCAGGCGGGCTGGACCTTGGGCGCCGGCGTCGAATATGCCTTCACGCCGAGCCTGAGCGCCAAAGCGGAATACCTCTACGTCGACCTCGGCTCCAGCACGCCGGTGCCGGGTGACAGTGTGGAGCTCAAGTCCCACGTCGTTCGCGGCGGCTTGAACTGGCGCTTCAATTGGGACGGCCCGCGGCGGTATTAGCTAGCAGGCCGTCGCAAGGGTCGGCCTTACTCGATCGCGTCCGTCACATCCTCATAAACGTCGATCTCGATCGCCTGCGACACCAGCGTGCGCCAAGTCTGCAAAAAAGCGCGCAGCGTCGGGTCGCCGGCGACCCTCTGCCGATTCATCTCGAAAGCTTCCTCGGTCTCGTATTCCACCACCTGCACGAATTGCGTCGGATCGTCGACATTGTGCAGCAATCGGATGCGGGTGCGCCCGAAAGCCTCGTAAAAAGGGATTGCGGCCTTGATGAACGGAAGCAGTTGTTTGGTTTCCGTCGTCGGCGTCCTGATCCTGAAATGCAGAATACGCCGAACCGTTTTCGCCTCGTTTGCCATCCCGGCGCGCTCCTCCAGCCTCGCGCGCGCGATCGTTCGCGGCGCGGCTGTCGCCCATATCCAGCGAATTTCATAGCATATCGGGCGGCCGAAGCGGAGCTTCGCCGTCGAGCCGCGCGCCGCGCGCCGCGGATTTCAGCGTGCCGCAGGCGTGGCCGCCCGATTTCGGCGCTGCATCGATCCTCGAGTTCGGGCGCGGCCCATGCCCTCACGATATCGATCGTGAAGCGGTTCACGTTGGCGAATCGATGGATGCGTTAGAGTTTGCGCTGGCAGGCCGCGGGACGCGTGCAGCATGCAAATTCCGCGGGGCATGCATGCAAACCTCGCGGAGGGATCGTTTCTCGCCTATTTCCGCGTATCGAGCCGGTCGGCCCGACTCGGTGCATATGCGGGTCGGAATTCCACGCGCAGGATGGCCGCGGGCTGCGTGTTCAAGGCATGGGGCATCGGCCGCGAGCCGGGAATGGCAATGCGATGAAGATCCATCACCAAACCACGCCGGTCGGCGGAATGCGCAGGCTCGGGACCGTATTCATCCGCATCACAGTGGGGCTCCTGCTGGGCTCCGCGATCACCGTTGCGGTAGTGGCCGCAGGTTTGGATCTGCTCCCCTTGTGGCCCTGATATTTCGGGCCTGAGACTTCGGTCTGCGGGCGACCTCCCCGCGCTCTTCTGCTAACGGCTTCGACCTGTTATTGCCTCGGCACCACGCTGCCGGGGGCGTTTTGTCGATGATCGAGATGCGTCGGAACGCAAGCTTCGCGCGCGCCCCGGCGCGACCGCCGCGGCGAAACCAATCGAGCGCGCGCGGTACCGAAGGATACCGGGCCGCCATCGGCGCGGGCTTTGCCGTTCTCGCCACCCTCGCCGCGATCTACTGCGCATGGCCGATTTGGCGCGCCGCATTTCCTCTCGAGATCAGCGTCGACGATACCTGGAACGCCTACAACGCCGACGCGGCATTCGGGACGCGGCCGCTGTATCCGGCTGCCGACGATCTCATCACCAACAATTATCCGCCGCTGTCGTCCTACTTGGTCGGCCTGCTGGCGAAGTCCGGTCTCGATGCCACGTATCTCGGGCGCGCGCTCTCGCTCCTGGCGTTGATCGCGACCGCCGCCGCGACCGCGATCTGCATCCGGAAACTCGGAGGCAGCGCGGGTTCGGCGACGTTGGGCGGCTTGTGGCTGCTGGCCATGATGGCCCGCTTCTTCGACGGCTACGTCGGAGTCAACGATCCGCATTTGCCGGCAAATGCGCTGATGACGGGAGCGCTCGCCTGGCTATTGGCCCGCCATCGCCGCCGCCGCGCGATCGAACCGGCGATCGTGTTGATGGCGCTCGCCGGATTCTACAAGCATACTTTGGTCGCCACGCCGGCCGCGGCGCTCATCTGGGTGAGCACCATGGATTGGCGGCGAGGCGTCCGCGCCGCCGTCGTCGGCGTGGCTGCGGCGCTCATCGGTCTCCTGGTCTGCCTGGCGATATTCGGCAGCCCCTTCCTCGATCAGCTGCTGTTCGCCCGGCATTATTCGCTGCTGCGGGCCCTGCACATGTCGGGCCGGCTGCAGTGGATCGCGCCGGCGCTGGTCATATGGGCGGTTTGGGCGTGGTTCGCGCCGGACGGCGATGCCAAGCGCTTCACACAGATCCACATTGCCGCATCCTTGGCGGCCTTTTTCCTGCAATCCTGCGCAGACGCCGTCGGCAATAATTCCCAGTTCGAGCTTGCGGTCGCCAGCGCCATCGGGCTCGGGCTTGCATTCGACGGAGCCGGTCAACTGTTCGCATCCGCCCGCAAGGCGCAGTGGACCAGGCTGGCGATCCTCGCGGTGCTGGTCACGCGCTTGCTGGCCTCGACGCGAATGGAGGCGTACCTGCTAGCGACCAGCCCGGAATACCGAAGCCTGTTTCCTGCCGGCGCGGCAGTCATGAAACAGGAAGTCGCGAGAATCCGCGCCGTCCCGGGCCCGGTCGCGTGCACGATCGCGGCGGTCTGTCGGCTCGCCGGCAAGCCGCTCGTGCTCGATCGTTTCGCGATGGAGCAGCGGATCAAGGCCGGGCGATGGACCGCGGGCGAGCTCGAGGCCCGTGTGCGAGCCGCGGGAATTCGCAACGAGCCGATCGACCCGCGCGCATCCGCGGATTTTCTGGCGCGAAGACATTGAACCGGCATGCCCCGCCTCGGCGTTTCACTCCCGCCCGAACCGCCTGCGCAATTCGTCCTTGGCCCGCATCAGGACGCGTCGGCGCGAAGCGGGCAGGTTCTTGCCCGCGCGGTTGATGTAAAACGTCAGCATCGACAGCGCCGAACGGAATGGGTCGGCCTTCCTGCGCTTGCTGCTCTCCGCGGAGCGTTTCAGCGACGCGGCGATGCGCTTCGGGTCCTTCCAGGTGAAGACACCTGCCCGTAGATCCAAGGCGTCGCTGCGTTCGGTCACTTCTCGGGACCAGCGCCGACGTGCACGTTTTGTCATGTGACACCCGCCCTCGGCTATGAGCGGTACGCTTGAAGAAAACCGGCACCGTGTCGCGATGTTCCAAGCAAGCCGGCGGGGCCGGCCGGGCTCGACCTCATCGAACCTTGACCGGAGACATTCGAGGCTCGATTTGGATGGCCCGTGGCTGGCGCTCGAACGCCTGCTCCATCGCTTCGACGGATTCGACCAGCTT
>VAZU01000170.1 GCA_005884745.1 Alphaproteobacteria bacterium | reverse complement strand
CGGACACGCCGATCGCGATTGCCTGCCTGCGGCTCTTGACCTTGCCGCCTTTGCCGCCCTTCCCGCTCTTGAGCGTGCCGCGCTTGAACTTGCGCACCTCGCGCTCCACGTCCTTCGACGCGCCGGGTGAATATCTCCTCGCCATGTCGGTTCCTCTTTTTGGGAGCTAGTCGGTATCTCGGGCCGATTGGCCCCAGGGTGATTGTAGAACCCCGAAGGTGCGGCGTCGGTTGCGGCCGCAAGCCGGGAATGCCCAAAGACCTCTCAAGAGCGGCCCGAAGCGACTGCGGCTGCCGCGCGGCGCCAGGCACCATACTCGGCCGGCCGGGACACGCCCTTGACACCGAGCTTGTGACGAATTATGAGATTCGTCAGCCTTCACCCCGAGTCCGGAACCCCGCACCGCCATGAACCCCCAGGTCAAGCTCAGGCCCGACGACACGCGGGCGCGCATCATGGAGACCGCGGACGCGCTGTTCCGGCGCATGGGATTCGCCAAGACGGCGGTGGCCGACATCGCGGCCGAGCTCGGCATGTCGCCCGCCAACGTCTACCGCTTCTTCCCGTCCAAGAACGCCATCGTCGAGGCGATCTGCCAGCGCTGCCTTGCCGAGCTCGAGGAGCAGGCCTGGGCGGTCGCGCGCTCGAAGGCGCCGGCGACGGCCCGGGTCGAGCGGCTGTTCCTCGAGATCCTCGCCTATAACAAGGAAAATCTGCTGGAGGAACAACGAGTTCACGACATCGTGCTGGTCGCCATCGAGCACAACTGGGAAGCCATTCGGGCGCACAAGGATTCGATCGGAAACGTGCTCGAGCTGATCCTGCGCGACGGCATTGCGGCCGGCGAGTTCGAGCCGGTCGACCCGCGCGAGACCGCCGGGCTCATCAACCGCTCGATGGTGATGTTCACCCACCCGGTCCTGATCGGGCATTGCCTCGAAGAGCACCAGGATCTCGAAGCCGCGGTGCGACAATCGGTGCGCTTCCTCCTGCGCGCCATCACCCCCCGGACCTGACCGCCATGCCGATTTCGTACCAGGCCTTGGTCTGTCCAAATTGTGACGATCGACGAATATCGTCAGTCATCACACATACGTGAACCGACGTGAAGAGGAGCTCCCGATGGCGACCTCCTGGCTGAAAATCTCCGGCGCCGTGCAGATCGCGGGCGCGCTCGTCTCGCTCCTCGTGCTCTCGCTCATCCTCGCCGGCTGCGATGCCCCGGCCGCGACCGCGCCCACTTCGCCCGCTTCCGCCGCCAAGCTCGACCGTCCGGTCCAGGTTGAGCGCGTGAAATTCGAGCGCGACGGCGCAAATCGCGAGTTCGTCGGCGTGGTGCGGGCGCGCTACGAGACCGATCTCGGCTTTCGCGTCGCCGGAAAAATCGTGAGCCGGCTCATCAACAACGGCGACGTCGTGCATGCCGGTGACGTCATCGCGCGACTCGACCCGCAGGATTTCGTGCTGCAGGTCGAAAGCGCCGAGGCCGAGCTCGCGGCGGCGACGTCGAATCTCGCCCAGGCCAGGGCCGAAGCGGAGCGCTATGCGACGTTGAAAACCCGCGGCTTCGCGGCGGTCGCCGATTTCGACCGCAAGAACGCCGCCAGGGACGAGGCCGAGGGCCGGCTCGAGCGCGCCCGCCGCACGCTCGATCTCGCGCGCAACCAGCTCTCCTATGCGGAACTCAAGGCCGACGCGGACGGCGTCATCACCGCGACCCCGGCGGAAGCCGGCCAGGTGGTGGCGATCGGGCAATCGGTGGCGCGGCTCGCGCGGCACGGCGAGAAGGAGGCGGTGGTCGCCCTGCCGGAAAGCTGGCTCGGCGAGGCGCGCAAATCGCAAGCGAGCGTGCGGCTATGGTCGGATCCCGACCGCCGCTTCACCGCCCGCCTGCGCGAGCTCTCGCCGCAGGCCGATGCGGCAACCCGCACCTACGCCGGCCGCTTCACCATCGCGGACGCGGACGAGACCGTCGCGCTCGGCATGACCGCGACGGTGACGCTCGCGCGCACCACCGACGCGAAGATCGCAAAACTGCCGCTCGCGGCGGTGCTCAACCGCGGCAGCGGACCCGCGGTCTACGTCGTCGACGCCTCCGGCGTGCTGGAAGTGCGCGACGTGAAAGTCGCGGCATTCACCGAGGATGCCGCGCTCGTCACCGACGGCGTTCGGGACGGCGAAGTAGTCGTCACGCTCGGCGTGCAAAAGCTCCAGGCGGGTCTCAAGGTCCATACCGTGGACGCCCGCTGAAGCGGAGGCGCAACCATGCAACGCTTCAACCTCTCCCAATGGGCGATCACGCACCGGGCGCTGGTGCTGTTCATGATCCTGGTGCTCGGCGCGGCGGGTGCCTTCTCCTATTTCAAGCTCGGCCGCGGCGAGGACCCCTCGTTCACCATCAAGGTCATGATCGTGAACGTGGCCTGGCCGGGCGCGACCGCCGCGGAGATGCAGGAGCAGGTGGCCGACAAGATCGAGAAGAAGCTCCAGGAGCTGCCCTATCTCGATCGCGTCGAGAGCTATGCGCAGCCGGGCGTCGCTTTCATCCAGGTGTTTCTCACCGACAAGACCCCGCCCGCCAAGGTCAAGGACCTCTGGTACCAGGTCCGCAAAAAAGTCTCCGACATCCGCGGCGAGCTGCCGGCCGGGGTCATCGGGCCGCGCTTCAACGACGAATACGGCGACGTCTATTCGGCGATCTATATGCTGACCGCCGACGGGCTCGATCCGGCGGCGCTGAAAGCCCGCGCCGAGGACGTGCGCCAGAACCTGCTGCGGGTGCCGGACGTCAACAAGGTCGACATCATCGGCGAGCGCCCGCAGAAGATCTTCATCGAGTTGAGCCATGCCAAGCTGGCGACACTCGGCCTGACCCCGCAGCAGATCTTCGACAGCGTCGCGCGCCAGAACGCGGTGGTGTCCGGCGGCACGATCGACACCGCCGCCGATCGCATCAACCTGCGGGTGACCGGCGGCTTCTCCGGCGCCGCGGCGATCGCCGCGGTCCCGGTGCAGGCCGGCGGCCAGATTTTCCGGCTCGGCGATATCGCCAACGTCACGCGCGGCTACGAGGATCCGCCGAGCTTCATCGTGCGCGAGGGCGGCAAGCCGGCGATCGGGCTCGGCGTCTCCATGCAGGACGGCGCCAACATCATCACGCTCGGCGAAAATCTCAAGCGCGCGATGCGCGCGATCACCGCGGCGCTGCCGGTGGGGATCGAAGTCACGCAGATCGCCGACCAGCCCAACATCGTCGAGCATTCGATTTCCGAGTTCGTCGAATCCTTCGTCGAGGCGCTCGGCATCGTGCTGCTGGTGAGCTTCGTCTCGCTCGGCTGGCGCACCGGCATCGTGGTCGCGCTCTCGGTGCCGCTGGTGCTGGCGATCGTGTTCGTCGTGATGTACGCGGCCGGGCTCGACCTGCACCGCATCACCCTCGGCGCGCTCGTCATCGCGCTCGGGCTTCTGGTCGACGACGCCATCATCGCGGTGGAGATGATGGTGGTGAAGATGGAGCAGGGCTTCGACCGCGCCCGCGCCGCGACCTTCGCGTGGACCTCGACCGCGTTCCCGATGCTCACCGGCACGCTGGTGACCGCCGCGGGTTTCCTGCCGGTCGGTTTCGCCAAATCGAGCGCGGGCGAATATGCCGGCGGCATTTTCTGGATCGTGAGCCTGGCGCTGATCGCCTCCTGGTTCGTGGCGGTGGTGTTCACGCCCTATCTCGGCCTGAAGCTGCTGCCGGATTTTTCCAAGAAACGCGGCGCGCACGGCGATCCGCAGGCGATCTACGACACCCGCATCTACCGGGCGCTGCGGAGAATGATCGAGGCGTCATTGCGCCGGCGGCGCGCCGTGATCGCGGTCACGGGGCTGCTGTTCGCGGCCGCGGTCGCGGGATTTCCCCTGGTGCAACAGCAATTCTTCCCGACCTCGACCCGGACCGAGCTGTTTCTCGAAATGCGGCTGCCGGAAGGCACCGCGATCGGCGTCACCGATGCGACCGCGCGCAAGGCCGAGCGCCTCATCGGCGACGATCCCGACGTCGTTACCTACACCACCTACGTCGGCCAGGGCTCGCCGCGTTTCTGGCTCGGCCTCAATCCCGTGCTGCCGAATGCGAATTTCGCCCAGATCGTGACGGTGACCAAGGACCTCGAAGCGCGCGAGCGCGTCAAGGCGCGGCTCGACCGGGCGATCGCCGAGGGCGCGCTGCCGGAGGCGCGCGTCCGCACCGACCGCTTCGTGTTCGGGCCGCCGGTCGGCTTCCCGGTGCAGTTCCGCGTCGTCGGACGCGACCCGATGCAAGTGCGCGCCATCGCCGAGCAGGTCCGCACCGTGATGGCGGCGAACGACAAAATGGTCGACCCGCACCTCAACTGGACCGAGCAGCAGAAATCCATCCGGCTCGAAGTCGACCAGGACCGCGCCCGCGCCTTGGGGCTCACGCCGCAGGACGTGGCGCAGACCCTGCAAACGCTGCTGTCGGGCTACACCGTCACCCAGCACCGGGAAGGCATCGAGCACATCGACGTCGTCGCCCGCGCGGTCCCGGCGGAGCGGCTCGAGCTCGGCCGCCTGCCTGCCCTCACCATCGCCACGCGCGACGGCATCGCAGTGCCGCTCTCGCAGATCGCCCGCCTGCATTACGAATACGAGGAGCCGATCCTGTGGCGGCGCAACCGCGACATCGTGCTCACCGTGCGCGGCGACATCGTCGACGGCGTGCAGGCACCGGACGTGACCAATGCGATCGCGCCGAAGCTGCAGGCCATCAAGGCCGCGCTGCCCTACGGCTACCGTATCGAGACCGGCGGCGCGATCGAGGAGAGCGTCAAGGCCAATGGCGCGCTGATCGCGGTGTTCCCGGTCATGGCGGTGGTCATGCTCGGCCTGCTGATGGTGCAGCTGCAGAGCTTCTCGCGCCTTGCGCTGGTGTTCCTGACCGCGCCGCTCGGCCTGATCGGCGCAACCGGCGCGCTCCTGTTGTCGGACCGGCCGTTCGGCTTCGTGGCGCTGCTCGGGCTCATCGCGCTCGCCGGCATGATCATGCGCAACAGCGTGATCCTGGTCGACCAGATCGAGCACGACATCGCGGAAGGCCACGGCCGCCATCGCGCCGTCGTGGATGCGACCGTGCGCCGCGCGCGGCCCGTGGTGCTCACCGCGCTCGCCGCCATCCTCGGCATGATCCCGCTGGCGCGGAGCCTGTTCTGGGGCCCGATGGCGATCACCATCATGGGCGGCCTGTTCGTCGCGACGGCGCTGACCTTGCTGGTCGTGCCGGCGCTCTATGCACTGTGGTTCCGCGTGCGCGAGGACGAGCGGGCGGACGGGTTCGACGCCGAGCCGGCGCCTGCGTTCGGCCGCAGCATGGCTCCCATGCCGATCGCCGCGGAATGACCGGCCGAACCCGCAGGGCCTACAGGAGTTCTCGAACCCGAGGGACGCGAAACCAACTCCGAGATTTTGATCGATAGCGCGAGACGATCGTGGAGGACGCAATGCGAGCACTCATGGCTGCGATCTTGCTCACCCTCGGCGCGATTGTGGCGGTCCCGGCCGTCGCCGATCTCACCGGCTGGAGGCTGGCGCGCTCCGCCGCGCCGCCGGCCCAAGATCAAATTTTCGGGCAGGATCGCCCGGTCGACAAATTGTCGCTGAGCCGGCCGAGCTGGGAGCGCGCCGCTGGACTCCTGGTCGGCGAGCTCACGCTCAGCAACGGCAACAATTATCCGGTGAGCAACGTGATCATCGCCTGCGATTTTTTCGACGCGTCCGGCAATCCTTTGGGCTCGCACGGCACCGCGATTCGCCGCATCTTCGAGCCGG
>VAZU01000169.1 GCA_005884745.1 Alphaproteobacteria bacterium | reverse complement strand
CCGGTGACACGACGATGATCATCGCCAGCATTGTAAGGAGAAAAGCCGAGCTTCGAGTCACAGGGACCTCCTCATTGGGGGGTTGGACGCATAATGATGCATAACATAGACTCGATGTCGCTTCGTCAAGTCATTCGCTCGCACGAAGAACTCGTTTGGTCGGGACATCGACCTTTTTGATCCGTCAAGCCCTCCGCGATCACAGAAATCAGGAACGCCCCGCATTTCCGAGTTCCGAGTTCTGCTTTCCGGTCACCGATCCGCGGTCCCCGAACCTGTCGTCGAACGCGTAGCCGCCGCCGCGCACGGTGCGGATCGGATCGGGCGCGCCGCCGCGGTTGAGCGCGCGGCGCAGCCGGCCGACGTGCACGTCGACCGTGCGCTCGTCGATGTAGACGTCGCGGCCCCACACGCCGTCGAGCAGCTGGCCGCGGGAGAACACGCGGCCCGCGCTCTGCATCAGATGCTCGAGCAGCCGGAACTCGGTCGGCCCGAGGTGCACGTCGCGGCCCGCTCGCGAGACGCGGCGTCTGTCGCGATCGAGCTCGAGATCGCCGATCTGCAACAGGCTGACGATTCTCCCGGGATTGGCGCGCCGCAGCAGCGCCTTGACGCGGGCCAGCAGCTCGGGAACCGAAAACGGCTTGACCAGGTAATCGTCGGCGCCGGTGGCGAGCCCGCGCACCCGCTCGCTCTCCTCGCCGCGCGCGGTCAGCATGATGATCGGCAGCCGCTCGGTATCGGAATGGGCACGCAGCCGGCGGCACAGCTCGATCCCGGAAATGCCGGGCAGCATCCAGTCGAGCACGACCAGATCGGGCAAACCTTCCTTGAGCCGGATCTCCGCGTCGTCGCCGCGCGCCGCGACATCGACCCGATAGCCTTCCGCTTCGAGATTGTAGCGCAGCAGCAAGGTCAGCGGCTCTTCGTCCTCGACGATCAGGATCCGGGCGCCCATGGCCGTAGATTGGGTTTTCATTTGCGCAGCGGCACCCTGGCGAAGCTCGTCAGGTCGCTCTTGGGCCGCTCATCGGGCAAGGATCGGCCTTCCACGATGTAGTGTACGGTTTCCGCAATGTTGGTCGCGTGATCGCCCATGCGTTCGATGTTCTTCGCGCAGAACAGCAGATGCGTGCAGAAGGTGATGTTGCGGGGGTCTTCCATCATGTAGGTGAGAAGCTCGCGAAACAGCGAGTTGTTGACGGCGTCGATGGCTTCATCGTTGCGCCACACCTCGATCGCCATCGCCACGTCGCGCCGCACGTAGCTGTCGAGCACCTGTTTGAGCTGCGCCAGCACCAGATCGGTCATGTGCTCGACGCCGCGGATCACCTTGTTGGGGCGAAACTCGCCGTCGAGCACCACCACCCGCTTGGCGATGTTCTTGGCGAGGTCGCCGATCCGCTCGAGGTCGTTGGACACGCGCAGGGCGCCGACCACCTCGCGCAAATCCACCGCCATCGGCTGGCGCCGCGCGATGATCAGAATGCCCTTTTCTTCGATCTCCCGTTGCAGCGCGTCGATATTGGTGTCGATCGCCATGACCCGCTCCGCCTGCGCGGTGTCGCGCTTGATCAGCGCGGCAATCGCGTCGGTGATCTGCCGCTCGGCCAGGCCGCCCATTTCGGCCACCTTGCGCACGAGCTCCTGGAGCTCGGTATCGAACGCCTTGATCGTGTGCTCGGACATCTCGTCGGTTCCTTCGATCCCGCCGCCCGCGTGCCTCAGCCGAAGCGCCCGGTGATGTAATCCTGGGTGCGGCGATCCCGCGGCGCAGTGAACACTTTGCTGGTCAGATCGACTTCGATCAGCTCGCCAAGATACATGAATGCCGCGAAGTCGGATACGCGAGCGGCCTGCTGCATGTTGTGAGTTACGATCACGATGGTGTAGTCGTCCTTGAGCTCGTCGATCAATTCTTCGATCCTGGCGGTGGAGATCGGGTCGAGCGCGGAGCAGGGCTCGTCCAGCAGGATCACCTCCGGATGCACCGCAATGGTGCGGGCGATGCACAGCCGCTGCTGCTGGCCACCGGAAAGGCTCAAGCCATTGGCGCCGAGCTTGTCCTTGACCTCGTCCCACAGCGCGGCGCGGCGCAGCGCCGACTCCACCCGCTCATCGAGCCCGGAACGCGGCAGCCGGTCGTAGAGCCGGATGCCGAAGGCGATGTTCTCGTAGATCGACATCGGGAACGGCGTGGGTTTCTGGAACACCATGCCGACCCGGGCGCGCAGCAGGTTCACGTCCTGGCGCGCCGAGAGAATATTCTCGCCGTCGAGCAGCACTTCGCCTTCGGCGCGCTGGTTGGGGTAGAGATCGTAAATGCGGTTGAGCACGCGTAGCAGCGTGGACTTGCCGCAACCGGAAGGTCCGATGATGGCGGTGACGCGGTTCTGATGCAGGGAAAGGCCGATGCCCCTCAGAGCCTTGGCGTCGCCGTAATAGAAGTCGAGGCCGCGGATGCGAATCTTCTCCGCCGGATCCGCGGTATCGGCGGCAGGGCGATCGGCGGCGGCAATGGCGGCGCTGGTCATGAGGATTTTCTCGGGGCGGCAAGCGTTCGCGCCACAATGCTGAGCGCCAGCACGGCGAAGGTGATGATGAGCGCGCCGGTCCACGCGAGCTTTTGCCAATCGGCATAGGGGCTCAAGGCGAACTGGAAGATCACGGCGGGCAGGCTCGCCATCGGCGCGTTGAGGTCTAGGCTCCAGAACTGATTGTTGAGCGAGGTGAACAGCAGCGGCGCGGTCTCGCCGCTGATGCGCGCGACCGCCAGCAGCACCCCGGTCAGCATGCCGGCCCGCGCCGCCCGATAGGCGATGCGGATGATGACGACGGCGCGCGGCGTGCCCAGCGCGGCCGCGGCCTCCCGCAGTTCTTTGGGCACCAGCACCAGCATGTCCTCGGTGGTGCGCACGACGACCGGCACCACGATCACCGCGAGCGCCACCGCGCCGGCCAGCGCCGAAAAGTGCCCCATGGGCGCGACCATCACCTCGTAAATGAACAAGCCGACCACGATCGAGGGCGCGCTGAGCAGGATGTCGTTGATGAAGCGAATGACGCTCGTGAGCCTGTCGTAGCGGCCGTATTCGGCCATGTGGGTGCCGGCGAGAATCCCGAGCGGCGTACCGATGAGGACGGCGAGGCCGGTCAGGATCAGGCTGCCCATGATGGGATTGAGCAGGCCGCCGGCGCTGCCGGGCGGCGGCGTCATCTGCGTGAACACCGCAAGCGAAAGGCCGCTCAGGCCCTCCCACAGCAGGACGGCGAGGATCAGCACCAGCCAGCCCAGGCCGAACAGGGTCGCGCCCACTGAAAGCCCCTGAGCGATGCGGTTGCGGCGGCGGCGCGCGGCGTACAGGTCCAAGTCAACCCCCGATGCGCCGTTCGAGCCGCAGCAGCAGGTAGCGCGCAACCGCCAGCACGATGAACGTGATCACGAACAAGATCAGCCCCAGCGCGATCAGCGAGGAGGTGTAGAGGTCCCCCACCGCTTCGGTGAACTCGTTGGCGATGGTGGCCGAGATCGTGGTTCCGGGCGCCAGAATCGAGCCGGAGATCCGGTGCGCGTTGCCGATGACGAAGGTCACCGCCATGGTCTCGCCGAGTGCGCGGCCGAGTCCCAGCATGATCCCGCCGATGATCCCGACCCGCGCGTAGGGCACGACCACGTTGCGGACCACCTCCCAGGTGGTGCACCCGAGCCCATAGGCGGCTTCCTTGAGCACGGGCGGCACCGCCTCGAAGACGTCGCGGGAAATCGAGGTGACGAAGGGGAGCACCATGACGGCGAGGATCAGGCCCGCGGTAAGCATGCCGATGCCGTAGGGCGGACCCGCGAACAGCGCGTTGAGCCCGGGCACGTGGCCGAACAGCTGGATCAGCGCCGGCTGCAGCGTGCGCTGCAGGAATGGTGCGAATACGAACAGCCCCCAGATGCCGTAGATGATGCTCGGGATTCCGGCGAGCAGCTCGACCGCGATCCCGATCGGCCGCCGCAGCCAAAGCGGACACAGCTCGGTCAGGAACATCGCAATCAGAAGGCCGACCGGAACGGCGATCACCATGGCGATCAAGGAAGTCACCAGCGTCCCGTAGATCGGGGCAAGCGCCCCGAATTGCTCGGTGACCGGATTCCACCGCTGGCTGGTCAGGAAATCGAGCCTGAACGTCGTCAGCGCCGGCAGCGCGCCGGCGACCAGAGCCAGGATCACCCCGGCGAGCACCGCCAGGACCGCAAGTGCGGCGGCGCGGGCGAGCGCCCGGAACAGCGCATCCCCGGTCCGCAGCCGGCTCAATCGCCTCGACCGCGACGGAGATTCCAGCGCTACAGCGGCGCCAGCCGGCAATACCATTTCGATCACCGGCCGCCTCCCGGGCGGCTTCGGTCCTCATCGGCGATCGTTGAGGCGCGCCGATGAAACCGCTCCCTTTGCCGAAGCACAAGTCGCCCCGTGGGTTGCATGTGGAAAGGATGCCGGGGCATCCCTTCCAGTTCGCGGCTGGAGGTCAGTTGGAAGCCGTGAAAATCGGTCTGCCGCCCGGGTCCTTGATCTCATTGGCCCACATCTTCTTGATCGCCGTGACGACGCTTCCCGGCATCGGCACGTAATCGAGCGCTTCGGCCATTTGACTGCCGTTGGCATAGGCCCAGGCGAAGAATTTCAGGGCCTCGGCTGCGGCCTCGGCGTCCGGCGGCTGTTTCGGGAGCAAGATGAAGGTGGCGCCCGCGATCGGCCAGGACTGCGCGCCGGGCTCATCGGTGAGGATCACGCTGAACCCGGCAGTTCCCACCCAATCGGCGTTGGCGGCGGCAGCCTGGAATCCGGCTGCGTCGGGAGCAACCGGCTTGCCGTCCCGGTTCACCATCTGGGTGAAGGCGAGCTTGTTCTGCTTGGCATAGGCGTATTCGACGTAGCCGATCGAGCCCCTGGTCTGGACCACGTTGTTGGCGACGCCCTCGTTGCCCTTGGCGCCGATGCCCGCCGGCCATTCCACGGCGGTGTTGGAGCCCACTTTCGACTTCCAGTCGGGACTGACCTTCGAGAGATAATCCGTGAAGATGAAGGTGGTGCCGGACCCGTCCGAGCGGTGCACGATCACGATCGCGTCGGATGGCAACTTTGCCTGCGGATTGAGCCTCTTGATCGCTGGATCGTCCCAGGTCTGGACTTCGCCGAGGAAGATCTTGGCAAGCGTCGGCCCATCGAGGACGAGCGCGCCCGGCGCCACGCCCTCGAGATTGATCACCGGCACCACGCCGCCCATCACGGTGGGGAATTGCACGAGAGCGTCCTTGGCGAGCTCGTCGGCCTTCAACGGCATGTCGGAGGCACCGAAGGTAACGGTCCTCGCCTTGATCTGCTTGATGCCGCCGCCGGACCCGATCGACTGATAGTTCAGGCCGTTGCCGGTCGCTTTCTTGTAGGCGTCGGCCCATTTGGCGTAGATCGGGTAGGGAAACGTGGCGCCGGCGCCGGAAATATCGGCAGCGCTGGCGGGCGCGATCGATGCCGCCGCAAGCATGGCGGTCGCGAACAAGATGTTGAAAGGCTTCACGGGCTCTCTCCGCTGTTGAGGCCGAACATCCGGGCAACGCGGAGGCTGATCCGCGCGCCAGAGGTCCGAGCCGTTTGCTGTATCGAGCAGTTTGTGTTCGACGCCGGCTTCGGTTGGCGAATGACGCGCCCACACCGACCGTTCCGAAGCCGCGGAATTTCTAATCCCCGCATGCCATGGTTCTATGACGGACAGACGACGGTTTGATGACGGACCACTCGATTGAACTTGCAGGGAATTTCCGCCGCCCGCCGGAGAACGCAGGTTGCTAGGGCGTGGACAACTCGATCTGCATCCGGGTGGCGGGCGCTGATCCCCAATGTCCGCTTT
>VAZU01000163.1 GCA_005884745.1 Alphaproteobacteria bacterium | reverse complement strand
GCTGGGTCGTGAAGCGGCGGAAGCGATAGAAGCGGTGAATCCAGCCGGCATAATTGCCGGCGCCATTGCACAGGATCGCCTCCGGCTCGAGCCGCTCGCGCAGGTCGACCATGATCTCGCCGAGGTTGACCGCGCCCGGAATGGCGGTCGGCTTCTCCGACCAGGCCAGGTAATCGGCATGTGCGGCGCGCGTTTGCTCGCGCCAGCGGATGTCGTTGGGGGGCTCCAGTCCTTCGAGCGTCGCCGCAAAGGCGGTCGGCGCGGCGTGGATCGCCAGGTCCGGACGATAGACGCGGCCGAGCTCTTCCGCGCCCGGATGGACGTGGACGAGCTTGATCTGCGGATCGGGAATGTCGAGCAGCGTGTAGCCCTGGGAGGGCAGCTCGCCGAGCCTGCCGCCGACCAGCACGATGAGATCGGCCGATTGGATGCGCGCGAGCAGCTTCGGGTTGGGACCGATGCCGAGATCGCCAGCATAGCTGGGGTGGGTGGCGTCGAAGAGATGCGCGCGCCGGAACGTGGTGGCGACGGGAATTCGGAAGCGCTCGGCAAAGCGCCCCATCGCCGCCCAGGCCGGCTGCGACCACCGGCTGCCGCCCAACAGCATGATCGGGCGCTCGGCCGCCCACATGAGCTTCTGCAGCCGCGTCATGTCGGTCGCCCCCGGCCAGGTCTCGACCGGTTCGGACCGCAGCGCATCGGCGACCGCGCCGCGCTCGCTCAACATGTCCTCGGGCAGCGCGATGACGACCGGGCCGGGCCGGCCGCTGGTGGCGGTGTAAAACGCCCGCGACACGATCTCCGGAATCCGTTCCACCGCGTCGATCTCGGTCGCCCACTTGGCCATCGAACCGAACACCGCGCGGTAATCGAGTTCCTGGAAGGCCTCGCGATCCCGCGTCCCCCGCGCGACTTGCCCGACAAAGAGGATCATCGGGGTCGAGTCCTGGCGTGCGATGTGGACCCCGGGCGACGCATTGGTCGCGCCCGGACCGCGGGTGACGAAGCAGATGCCGGGCCGGCCGGTCAGCTTGCCGACCGCTTCCGCCATCATGGCGGCGCCGCCTTCCTGCCGGCACACCGTCACCATGACATCGCGATCATGGAACGCGTCGAGCACGGCCAGATAGCTCTCGCCGGGAACGCAGAACGCGTGCCGCGCTCCATGGGCCAACAATTGATCGACCAGAATCTCGCCACCCGTCCTGGCATTGCTGTTCCCACGCATGCGTTCATCTCCGTGTAAGGCCGCGGGTGGATGCCGATTGCGGAACATCGGTTGCGCCGACGCGCGGCCGGACTGAGAGCTCAGGTCGCGGGTTCGACCGAGACGACCTGGAACGTGTGCATCTCCCCGTCTTCGTCGCGGATCGAGACGTATTCGCCGGGCATGAACGCATGCGCGCCGAAGCGGTAGCCGGCCTCGTCGTCCTCCTCGGCAACGTCCTCGTAATCGAATACCCAGCGGGCGTGGCCGGCACCCCCCGGGCGGTGCACCAGACGTCCCACCTCGTCCGGCTCGCCCTCCCAGAAGCGACGCACGCGGCAATGGTCGCGGTGCTTTCGCCACAGCTCCACATCGATATGCCCGCTGGCATCGAGCGGGGCCACGAACTCGTAACCATGGCGGGAGGAGCCCGAGGGAAATTCCTTCGAGCGGGCCAGGTTGAGCCGGATGCGCTTGAGCACATGCGGCAACGTCGTCATGTTCCAACCTCTCGACTTGCCGGATCCCGACGCCGGACGCCCGCGGATGCCGGCAGCTTGCTGCAGTGGGAGCGCGGTACCTCGATTTTGCGCAAAATACCCCGCATCGCGGACCGATCTTATTTTGGCCATGGGCCCGGCGACAAGGCCGGCCGGAGCGGGCATGCAGACGCGACGCGACTGCCAGGCTGAGGTTTTGGCATTCCTGGGGGATCCCGCGAGCCACCACGGAAGCAGGGTCCGGCGTATCGATACCCATGCCTCCTCGGTGTTCCTGGCTGGAGATCGGGCGCTCAAGGTCAAGCGAGCGGTGCGCTTTCCGTTTCTCGATTATTCGAGCCTGGACAAACGCGAGGCGGCTTGCGCGGCCGAGCTCGAAGTCAACCGGCCGTTTGCGCCGGAACTCTACCGCCGCATCGTGCCGATCACGCGCGAGGCGGGCGGGCGGCTCGTGCTCGACGGCAAAGGCGAGCCGGTCGAATGGGCAGTCGAGATGCGCCGCTTCGATGAGACGCGCACGCTCGATCGGCTCGCGGACGCCGGCAGAATCGATGCCGCGCTCGCCGATACGCTGGGCCGCGTCGTCGCAGCCGCGCATGCCCGTGCGCCGGTCGTGAGCGCCGAGCCGTGGATCAACGCGCTCGACACCTATCTCGACCAGAACGAAGCGGCGTTCCGCGAATTCCCCAGCCTGTTTGCGGCCGAGGCGGTCGCCGAGCTGCAGCGGAGAAGCCGCGGCGCGCTCGCGCGCGTGCGGCCGCTGCTCGTGACACGCGGCCAGCTCGGCCTCATCCGCCGCGGGCGAGCTGATCGCGTCGGGCGACGTTCTCTACGATCTGGCGTTCCTGCTGATGGATCTCGTCGAGCGCAGGCTCCTTGGCGCGGCGAACGTCGTGCTCAACCGCTATCTGGCCGAGACCAGGCGCGAATCGGACCTCGACGCGCTCGCGGCATTGCCGCTGTTCCTCTCGGTGCGCGCCGCGATCCGCGCCAAGGTGACGGCAGCCCGGCTCAACGCGGCGAACGAAATTGCGCGCGCCGCGCAGACCTATTTTCGGCTGGCTTGCAAATTGCTCGAACCCGCAACCCCGATGCTGATCGCGATCGGCGGGCTGTCGGGGACGGGAAAATCGCGGTTGGCCCGCGATCTTGCCCCGGACCTCGTGCCGGCCCCGGGTGCATTGGTGCTGCGCTCCGACGCCGAGCGCAAGGCATTGTTCGGCAAAACCGAGACCGAGCGGCTCCCGGCGGATGCCTATGCCCCGCAAATCACCACGCAAGTCTATGCGGCGCTGGCCGAGAAGGCGCGCCGCGGCGGGAGGAGCCCGAGGGAAATTCCTTCGAGCGGGCCAGGTTGAGCCGGATGCGCTTGAGCACATGCGGCAACGTCGTCATGTTCCAACCTCTCGACTTGCCGGATCCCGACGCCGGACGCCCGCGGATGCCGGCAGCTTGCTGCAGTGGGAGCGCGGTACCTTGACTTTGCGCAAGGCGCACCGCATCGCGGACCGATCTTATTTTGGCCATGGGCCCGACGACAAGGCCGGCCGGAGCGGGCATGCGGACGCAACGCGAGCCAAAGCAACATTCTCAGAGCCGCCTAGACATCCGGCGCTTGCGCACTCGGATGCCATTGCGGCCGGTAACCTTGCGCCAGCGCGGCGAGGATGCTCGGCGGCGTGAGCACATCGACCAGGATCCCGCGCGGGCGTGGCCGCGGATCGCCATAGCCTTCCGGCCCCCAGCGCCGCAGAGATTCGCGGTGCAGCGCGAACACGGAATTTGGCTCCCCTGGGAGCGCGAGCATCGCCGCGTCGGGCAAATCATCGATCGGCAGCGAGTGGCGGCGCTTGCCGCGGCCGTCGAGCCGCTCGGCGTGGAGAACGCGGTCCATGTCGGCCGCGCGCGGGGCCACTGATTGCTGCCGCGCGGCGGCCCAGCTCGCCGCAAAGGCGACGGCGGCGCGGCGGCGGCATTCGAAGCAGGGCCGGTGCCCGGCCGCAAGCGCGGTCGGCTCGTCGAGAAAGAACAGCTCGGTATAGCCGCTGCCCCAGACCGCGCGATGGCGCCCCTTGAATCGCGTCACGCAACAGATCCATTGGCGGGAAACCCAGCGCCGCGCGCCGAGCGTGCGATCGTCGCGATGCAACCGGCCGCCGCGATTGCCCATGAACAATCCGCGGGAGACAACGGCGACGAGCTCGCCGAACGGAGTAACGCGGTTTTGCAGAGACATCCTCTGAATCGCCCACGAGAGCGGGATTATTCCGTCTCGCCGACCACCATGACATGCAGGCGGCGGGGGCCGTGGGCGCCGAGGATCAGGGTCTGCTCGATGTCGGCGGAACGCGACGGCCCGGTGATCCAATTGACGGTGCGCGGCATGGCACCGGCGCCGAAGCGCTCGCGCAGTTTCCGCCACAGCGTCTCGTAATCGCCAGCGACGTCGTCGGCGTCGACCACGACGATATGGGTGTCGGGCAGGAAATTCAGCGTCGTCGGATTGTCCTTGCCCGAGGTGAGCATCAGCGTCCCGGATTCGGCGACCGCGCCGAACGCGTGGGAGACCGCGGCGAGATCGTTGCCGTCCGAAGCGCCTTGCTTGACTTCGAGCGTGCGCTCGCGCTGCCACGGCATCGCGGCAAGGCGCGGGAACAGCTCGGCGCGCGATTTCGGCGCAAGCTTGCCGCGTGCGGGCACCACGCCCGGCGGATGCTCGCGCAGGCGATCCGCGACCGCCTTGCGCCGCGGCGCCTCGCGGCCGGACACGCCGAGCGAGCGCCGGATCGAGGCCAGGATGGTGTCGCGCGCGGTCATGGTTTGCTTCTCTTACGAGCCGCTCGCGCGCTTCCCCTCGCCCCGCTTGCGGGGAGAGGGTGCCGCGCTGCCGAAGGCAGCGAGGCGGGTGAGGGGCGCTGTCGGGAATTCGCCCCTCACCCGGCTCGCGGCTGGGGCCGCTCGCCACCCTCTCCCCGCATGCGGGGAGAGGGGTGGGAGTATGCGGCTCGTGCTCGGCATGATCCTCATCGCTTCCGTCGCTTCCATTGCGACTGGAAGGTTGCGCCCTGCGGCGCCGGGAAATCCCGGTCGCGGGTCCAGGCCGAGGCGAGCGGCAAAGAGCGGAAGCGACCGCTGCGGGAGCCGAGGAGCGCCAGCGCGCGCGCCGCCATCGCGGTCATGAGCCCATAGAGCCGCGGCCGCTTGGCGAAAAACGCCCACAACGCCAGACCAGAGCGCACCGTCACCGGCGAGAGATGCCGCTCGAACTCCCGTTCGCGCCAATCCCGCATCATGCGCGGCAGCGGAATGCGCACCGGGCAGACCTCCTCGCATCTGCCGCAGAACGTCGACGCATTCGGCAGGTTGCCGGCCAGATCGACCCCGATCAGCGCCGGGGTGAGCACGGCGCCCATCGGCCCCGGATAGACCCAGCCGTAGGCGTGGCCGCCGATGGCCCCGAAGATCGGGCAATGGTTCATGCAGGCGCCGCAGCGAATGCAGCGCAGCATGTCCTGGAACTCGCCGCCGAGCATGGTCGAGCGGCCGTTGTCGAGAATGACGACGTGATATTCGGCCGGCCCGTCGGGATCATCGCCGCGGCGCGGCCCGGTCGAGAACGTGGTGTAGACCGACATGTCCTGCCCGGTCGCGGAGCGGGCGAGCACGCGCAGCAGCTGGGAGACGTCCTCGAGGGTCGGCACCAGCTTCTCGATGGTGGCGAGCACGATATGCACGTTCGGCAGCGTCTGGGTGAGATCGCCGTTGCCCTCGTTGGTGACGATGATCGAGGTGCCGGTCTCGGCGACGAGAAAATTCGCGCCGGTGATGCCGACGTCGGCGGCGAGGAAGCGCTCGCGCAGGATGGTTCGCGCCTCGGCGAGCAGCGTCGCCGGCTCGGCGAGGTTGCGGTTTTCCGGCAAATGCGTGTGCACGCGGCGGAAATCCGCCTCCACCTGCGCCTTGTTGAGGTGGATCGCGGGCGCGATGATGTGCGAGGGCGCCTCGTGGCGGATCTGAATGATGTATTCGCCGAGATCGGTCTCGACCGGCACGACGCCGTTCGCCTCGAGGAAATCGTTGAGCCCGATCTCCTCGGCGATCATGGTCTTGCCCTTGGTGACCGTCTTGGCGCCCGCCTTGCGGCAGATGTCGAGAATCACCCCGCGCGCCTCTTCCGGCGTCACCGCATGATGCACGTGGCCGCCGGCGGCGCGCACCCGCTCCTCATAGGCTTCGAGATAGAGATCGAGATGCGCCAGCGTGTGGTCCTTGATGTCGCGGGCGGAATCCCGCAGCGCATCGAATTCCGGCAGCCGGTCGATCGCGGCCTGGCGCCGGTCGACGAAGCCGAGCCCCTGCCGGAGCACGCCTTGCAGCTGCGGGTCGGCGATCGCCGCCCTGGCGTTCGCCTTGAAAGCCGGCGAGGTGACGGCGAGCGTCATGGCTCGGCCTGCGCCCGGCGCGCGCGGCTCTCGCCGATCGGCGGAACTTCGGTCATGCCGGCGAGCACCTCGGCGACGTGACGCGCGGCGATCTTCCTGCCCTCGCGCTGCAATTTCCCCGCCATGTTCATCAGGCAACCGAGATCGCCGGCGAGCAGCACGTCGGCCCCCGTCGCCGCGATGTTTTCCGTTTTCTTGCCGACGATCACGTTGGAGATCGCCGGATATTTGACGCAGAAGGTCCCGCCGAACCCGCAGCAGACATCCGCCTCGCGCATCTCCTCGAGCCGCAGCCCGTCGATCGTCGCCAAGAGCTTGCGCGGCTGCGCCTTGACGCCGAGCTCGCGCAATCCCGAGCAGGCGTCGTGATAGGTGACGCTACCCTCGTAGCTCGCCGCAACGCCCGTCACGCCGAGCACGTCGACCAGGAACGAGACGAGCTCGAACGTCTTCGCCGCAAACGCTTCCGCCTTCGGCAGCCAGTTGGGATCGTTGCGGAACAGCCGCGGGTAATGCACCTTGAGCATGCCGGCGCACGAACCCGAGGGCACCACCACGTAATCATAGGGCGCGAAGGCCTCGATCACCTGCGCGGCGATCTCCCGCGTCGTCTTGCGGTCGCCGGAGTTGTAGGCGGGCTGCCCGCAACAGGCCTGGCGCGGAACTCCCACGCTGCAGCCGGCGTCTTCGAGCAGCTTTGCCGCCGCGAACCCGACCGAAGGCCGCATCAGATCGACGAGGCAGGTCACGAGCAGACCGACGCGCCTTCGCGCCGACGTGGAATGCGTCGACGTGTCCGCGGACGCAGCGTCCGCCATGCAGTCCTCCTCGCCCGCGCTTCATTGCCGTGCGCGCGCTCACGGCGACATTGGCGGAAAGGATGAGGCCGCGCAAGGCCGCGTCCGGCCGCTTATTCTTCCTTGTAGCCGTACTCCGGGATGTTGCCGGTGTTGCCGTAATATTTGTACGGCAGGAACTTGCCCGACATGGTGATCTTGACGCGATCACCCTTGGGATTCGGCAGGCGCTCGAGCGCGATGTCGAAATCGATCGCCGACATGATGCCGTCGCCGAACTCCTCCTGGATCAACTCCTTCCAGGTGGTGCCGTACACCATCACCAGTTCGTAGAAGCGGTAGATCAGCGGGTCGGTCGGCACGGCGCTCGGCAGCGAACCGCGGTACGGCACTTCGTTGAGCATCGCCGCCTCGGCCTTGCTCAAGCCGAACAGCTTCGCAGCCGATTGCGCCTGCGGCTTCGTCAGTTTCATCTGGCCGAGCAGCGCCGCGGTGATCAGCATCGGGGAGAAGCCGCCGATCTCACCGCAAATGTATTTCCAGCTCCAGCCCTTCTCGCGCTTGATGTCGAGGATCTTTTCGGTCAGCTCCGCGCGTTGCATGGTCGTCTCCTTCTGTTCCAGATTATGGGCGCGAACGATCGCCGCACCCTCGCAACCGGCATGCCAGCCGGATCGGCAATTCCGGGCGCATTTGCAGGGATTCCGTCAGCACTCGATGCCGAACACAGCCGGCCTCGCCCTTTGCTCGGGCATTTGCTCAATTTTTGCTCAGCAGGTGCGCAAGTTCCGTCCGAGCCGCGATCTTGTCAAAGCAACCTGCGCATGCCACGGGGTTCGCCATGAGCGCCGAGGTGATGATCGGAGAAGGCAAGCGGCTCGAGCCGCACCGGCTGCGCGCGGCCGTGATCGGCGAAGTCCACGCTCGGCCGTTCACGCCGATCGAGATCCCGCACCGCGTGCTGCATTTCGCCTTCGACACCGCGGGCGAGCGCGGCGAGGCCGATCGCGCGGCGCTGGTCGATTTCTGCATCCGGCGCGGCCTCGTGGCGCCCAAGCCCGGCGACAAGCACCATCGGCTCCCGTTCAGCGGCAGCGTGCTGCGCTGGGAGCAGCATTCGGAGTTCACGACCTACACCTGGGAGCTCGCGTCCGAACGGCTCGACCCCGGCACGGCGCCGTTCCATCCCGCCGCGAGCGCGCTCGCCGCCCCGATGGGCCTGGTGCCGCAGCCGGGGCCGCTGCTGGTCGCGCTCGATCTGCATCTGCTCGCCAACGGCAATGACAAGCTCGCGCCGGAGCGCGTGTTCGAGCGCTCGAGCCTGGCGATGGCCGAGGTCGCCGACGGCACCGCGCTGATGGCCAGCGATTTCCAATGCGATCCGACCGGCTTCATCCGCATCCTGGTGCTCGACCGCGGGCTCGATCCGGAGCGCGCCGGCGCAGTGGTGCAGCGCGTGCTCGAGCTCGAGACCTACCGTACGCTGGCCTTGCTCGGACTGCCCGAAGCGCAGCGGCTCGCGCCCTCTATCAACCGCATCGAGCGCCGTCTCGGCGAGGTCACCGAGCAGATGCGCAGCACCGAAGGGCTGACCGCCAACCACAAGCTGCTCGACGAGCTCACCGCGCTCGCGGCCGAGCTCGAGGCGGGCGCGGCGGCGTCGCTGTTCCGGTTCGGCGCGAGCCGCGCCTACAACGAGATCGTGCAGCTGCGGCTGCAGACTCTCGGCGAGCGGCCGGTCAAGGGATTTCCGACCTGGTCGTCGTTCCTGGCCCGGCGCATGGCGCCGGCGATGCGCACCTGCGTCACGCTCGAGGAGCGGCAGGCCAATCTCTCGACCAAGCTGGCGCGCACCGCCAACCTGCTGCGCACCCGGGTCGACGTCGAGCTCGAGCAGCAGAACCGCAACCTGCTGCAATCCATGAACGAGCGCACGCGCCTGCAGCTGCGCCTGCAGGCGACCGTCGAAGGCCTCTCGGTCGTGGCCATCAGCTATTACGTGGTCGGCCTGTTCGGCTACATGGCCAAGGCCGGCTTCGAAGCCGGCGTGCCGATCAATCCGAGCTACGCCACGGCCGCGTTCGTGCCGTTCGCGGTCGGGATCATCTGGTGGATCGTGCGAAAAATCCGCAAGCGCCACATCGCCGGCGAGAAGTGACGAAGTCATCCCGGGGCCCGAGCGCAGCGAGGGAACCCGGGATCCATGAACCCGGTGCGCGCGTATTTCACCGGTCCGCATTCATGGATTCCGGGCTCGCGCCTTCGGCGCGCCCCGGAACGACGGTTCCCTGGGCCTTGCGGCCGTAGGTCGCTTTCTTGTGCTTGTTCGCGGCGGCCTTGCCGTTGGTGCGGGCCTCCCGGGCGGCCATCGCGTGGAGCCGCTGTTTGCCGGGGTATTTCGGCCGGCCGACCAGCAGCAGCATTTCCTTTTCCCGCGCCGCGCGCAGGCGCGCCGCGGCGATCCGCAAATAGTTCTGATTGACGTCGATGCCGACGTAGCGGCGGCCCATGCGCTTGGCGGCGACGCAGGTGGTGCCGGTGCCGGCGAACGGGTCGAGCACGATCTCGCCGGCAAAGGTTTCGCAGGCGCCGAAGCTGTAGAGCCGGATCAACCGGGCCGGCAGCTTTGCGGGTACATGAACCAGACCTGCTGGGTGAGATCGAGCCATTCGGTGCGCGACAAGCGGTTGGCGGCCTTGACGCGGCGGGGAAATTTCGGCGGCGCGCCCGGCTTCACATAGACGTGGATGAACTCGACGGTGTTGTTCTCGAGAATGTTGCCCGGAAACGGATAGCTGCCGAACATCATCTTCGAGGTCTGCTTCTGCCACACGAACAGGCCGTAGCGCGCAAGCTCGGTGTTGCGCAGGATTTCTTGCTCCATGTCGGCGGCGATGTTCTTCAAGTGCCGCGTGTGCTGGTGGATGAGCTTCTTCGGGATCGGCAGGAGCGGCGCGTTGATGCAGAGCTTGCCGTTGGGGCGCAGCACCCGCGCGCATTCGCTCCACACCCGCTGCAGGTCGTCGAGATAGGCCTCATAGCTCGGCCACGGCCTCGCCCGGTCGTCGTATTCGACCGCGGTCCAGTACGGCGGCGAGGTCACGATGAGGTCGACGCTGCCGGCCGGAAATTTTGCCATCACCTCGGCGGCGTCGCCGTGGATGAGATGATCGGTCATCATCGAAGTGTTCGTCCCTGGAGCTGGTGAAACGATGATCCGAGTACGCAGCTTACAGCCATTTCTGCATGATGATTCTCGGGGCGATTTCGAAGCCGAGGCGTTCGTAGAAGCTCACGACCGGGGTGTTGCTTTCGCGGATCATGAGCTGGAGCTTGGGGATGCCGCGGGCCTCCAACCAGAGTTCAGCGGCTTCGACGAGTTTCCTGCCGATGCCTTGGCGGCGTCGGCGCGGATCGGCTGCGAGATAATAGATCCAGCCGCGGTGCCCATCGTGGCCGACCATGACGGCGCCGACGACGACGTCCTGCGGATCAACGGCAATCAGAACATCCGAGTTGCTTCGCCCGCGTGCGAGGCGGAAGTCGGCGGCGGGATCGTTGTGGCTGACCACCAGCTCGCATGCCTGCCACAGCGCGACCACGGCGGCTTCATCTGCGGCCTGCGCGGGGCGAAGCGTCAGCATTCCCGCCGTATCCGTTGTTGGAGCCATGAACTGTTCCGATGTGCCAAGCCTTTGGTAACCCAACCTCACCCCTCGACGCGAGAGGAAGGTTTGCGAATCAGGTGGGACCATTTCGAATAAAGCAGGGCTCGACTCGGTGGTTTTCGGGACGGCCCAGGCGCATACTGCCGAGCATGGCCGAACCTCACCAAAGGATCACGATCAATCCTCAGCCTGTGAGGGCGGGGGACGAATGGCACGTAGTGGCCACTTGGCCGAGCGGCCACCCGGAGCACATCAAGGGCTTTAAAACCGAAGCCGAAGCCAGGGAATGGATCACCGGCGAAGGCGCCACGGCTTGGCTCCGGGGAAAGGGCTACCCTAACGACTGATCGGCCCAAGCGGCATCCATCAGACCTTGAAGGTCACGCCCGCGATGGCCGCCGGCGTCGCCAAGCGGCTTTGGGAAATGACCGATCTGGTCGAGATGCTGGAAGCCTGGGAAGAGTCTGGCAAGTTGGTTGCCTGATCTGATTCTAGCTTTTCGCCGGGTTTCGGCTCTTGCGACCGACTGTCCCCCGAAGGGTCCGGCATTCCTTGTCATGCCGGTGCCAGCCGCTCATGTCGTGAGCGTAGTAGTGATGGCATCCGTGAGCTTGGAGGGTGTTCGGTGAGGTGGGCAGGAACGCCAGAGTGGCATGGCCGTTGAGGCCGAAGCCAATCCTAGGATGATTCCCGACGCAAGAATTGCAGCGCGCATGACAAAGTCTCCATCCGCCCCCGTGACGGGTACACTAGCCCAAAGGGCCACCCCCGTTCTGCAAAATAAGGCTTGCAAATTGACCCACTACCGGGAATCAATAGGAACAAACCATGAACATAGTCACGCTGGCGGGTTTTCCAAAAAAAGCCCGCACGGGGATCGTCGCCCATGCTCGGATTGCCGGATCGAGAACTTGCCTTGCCCGCCTCGCCCGCCCCGCATGGCGTGCTCGCAAACTTGCGCCGGGCGCTGGCGCTCGAATTTCCCCAAATAACTGCCGACAAAAGCGCCCTTGCGTTCGGCATTCCCTCCCTCGATGCGGCGCTCGGCGGGGGGCTTGCAACCGGCGCGCTCCACGAGATCGCCGCGGCCCGCGAGGCGGAAATCCCCGCCGCGACCGGCTTTGCGCTGATCCTCGCCGCCCGCAATCGAGGCCCCGTGGTGTGGATCGCCGAGGACATGGCGCTCGCCGAGAACGGCGCGCCCTATGGGGCGGGGCTCGAGGATCTCGGCCTTGCCCCCGAGCGGCTGATCGCGGTTAGGGCAGCGAAATCCCGCGACGTGCTGTGGGCCATGGAGGAGGCGCTGGCCGGCGCCGGCGGTCCCGGCGGTCCCGGCGGCCCCGGCGCCGTCATCGGCGAGATCCGCACCGGCATCGATTTTCTCGCAACGCGCCGGCTCTCGTTCGCGGCCGGCCGCGGCCGCGCCCTCGCGCTGCTGCTGCGCAGCGCGCCGGCGAACGAGCCCTCCGCGGCGGCGACGCGCTTCCTCGTCGGCGCGGCGCCATCTCGCCCGCCCTCCGGCGCAATCCCGATGGCGTGCGGTCCCGGTCCGCCGCGGTTTTGCGTCCGCCTCACCCGCAACCGTCGCGGTCCGCTCGGAGCATGGATGTTGGAGTTCGATCGTGTGGAACAGCGTTGCAATGCGCCAGCGGATCGTGAGCCTGTGGCTGAAACGGCTCTCGACCGACCGCGTCAGGCGCTCACCCTCCCACCGAACTCGGGTGTTCCCGGGTTCGGCAATCATGAATCGGTCGACATCGGAAACATCCGATGTCGACCGAGGGGGAGGGTCGCCGCCGAAGGCGGCGGGGTGGGGTGACTTAGCTTCACCCCCACCCGGCTCGCGTCTTCGACACTCGCCGACCTCCCCCCTCCAGGGGGAGGTAAAGCCTGCTTGCCTCGCCGTCACGGCCAAGCGCGGCAATGTCGAAGAACTCGTCGCGGTTTCCGCGGCGGCGGAGCGGCGCGGCTTGCGGCCCGGGATGGCGCTGGCGCAGGCCCGCGCCATGCATCCCGATCTCGCGGTTTTTTCCGAAGATCCGGCGGCCGATCGCCGGCTGATCGAAACCATCGCCGAATGGTGCCAGCGCTATACGCCGCTGGTCGCGCTCGATGTGCCCGACGGCATCCTGCTCGACATCGCCGGCTGCGCGCATCTGTTCGGCGGCGAGCAAAACCTGCTCGACGATCTGACCGCGCGCATCGCCGATTTCGGCTTCACGCTACGGGCCGCGATCGCCTCCACCATCGGCGCGGCGAGCGCCGCTTCCCGCCATAGCGCGACCGCGATCGTCGACGCCGGCGCCGAGCGCGAGTTTCTCGCTCCCCTGCCGATTGCGGCGCTGCGGCTATCGGGCGACTTGGTTGCGGCGCTCCCGCGCGTCGGCCTCAAACGCATCGGCGATCTCATCGATCTGCCGCGCGCGCCGCTCACCGCGCGGTTCGGCCCGCAGCTGCTGCGCCAGCTCGACCGCGCGCTCGGCCGGGAGCCCGAACCCTTGCAGCCGCGCGCCCCGGTTGCGCCGTACCTGGCCGAGCAGCGCTTCGCCGAGCCGATCGCGCGCGAGGAGGACGTGCTCCGCGTCATCGAAAAACTCGCGACGCGCCTCGAACCCATGCTGGAACGCCGCGGCGAGGGCGTGCGAAAAATCGAGCTCGTCTTGTTCCGCACCGACGGCGCGGTGCGCCGCCTTGCGGTTGCGACCTCGCGCCGGATGCGCGATCCCGCCGGCATTCGCGCGCTGTTCCGCGAGCGGCTCAAACATCTCGCCGACGCGCTCGATCCCGGCTTCGGCTTCGATCTCGCCCGGCTCTGCGTGCTCGTCGCCGAGCCCATGGCCGCGGCGCAGATCGATCTTGGCGCCAACGAGCACGCGGCCGATCTCGACCATCTCGTCGATCGCCTCAGCGCGCGGCTCGGCGCTCGCCGCGTCACGCGAATCATCGCGCAGGATGCGCATCTCCCGGAGCTCGCGACGATGCGGGTGCCGGCGCAATCCGCCGTCGCCGGACAGAACGGCTGGGCGGCGTTCCGCGCGTTTCGCTTCGCCGCCGATCTTGCGCCGCGTCCGCCGCGCCTGCTCGTCAAACCGGAGCCGATCGAAGCGATCGCCGCCGTGCCCGATGGACCGCCGGTGCGATTCCGCTGGCGGCGCGCGCTCCACGAAGTCGTCGCCGCCGAAGGCCCGGAGCGCATCGAATGCGCCTGGTGGACCGAGGACGGCGGCGGCACCCGCGATTATTTCCGCGTCGAGGATAAATCCGGCTGCCGGTTCTGGCTGTTCCGCGCGGGGCTCTACCGCGCAATCCCGGCGCCGTCCTGGTTCCTGCACGGGATGTTCGCGTGAACATCCCTCCCCGAAGGGGAGGGTCGGCGCGCGAAGCGCGCCGGGGTGGGGATCCGACATGGAATCCACCCCACCCGCTCCTCGCTGCGCGAGGAGCCGCCCTCCCCTGACGGGGAGGGAGAAAGCGAGTGAGCCGCCATGCCCAAGTACGTCGAGTTCGCCGTCACGTCGAATTTCTCCTTCCTGTGGGGCGGCTCGCATCCCGAGGAGCTGATCGCACAAGCCGCGCGGCTCGCATTGCTCGGGATGGGGCTGTGCGACCGCAACAGCGTCGCCGGCGTGGTGCGCGCGCATCTTGCCAAGCGCGAGAACGAGCTCGAGGTTCGCTATCATCCGGGCGCGCGTCTTATTTTTTGCGACGGCACGCCGGACGTGCTCGCCTATCCGCGCGACCGCGCCGGCTGGGGAAAGCTCTGCCGCCTGCTCACGCGCGGCAACCTTCGCGCCGAGAAGGGCGATTGCATTCTCCATCTGGAAGATCTGCTCGAGCACGCCGACGGCCTCGAGCTGGTGGTGATGGCGAGAACGAGCCGGGATCAAGGAAACATCGCGATTGGCAATGATGTAAATCTGGGCACCTCCACCATTGAGGGCGGGTTCCCTCCCCCCTTGTGGGGGAGGGGTAGGGAGGGGGGTAAATTTAATCCCACCCGCAAACACCCCTCTCCCCATCCCTCCCCCACAAGGGGGGAGGGAGCCGTTTGTGGCTCGCCCTCAGCTGAATCTCACAATCAGGGTAATCCGAGCAAGACCCTTGCGCGCCTGCGCGAAGCCGCGCCGAAGCGGGTCCGGCTCGCCGCCGCCATGCTCTATGCCGGCACCGACCGGGCGCGGCTCGCAGAACGCGCGGCCATCGCGCGCGAGGCCGGCGTGCCGCTGATCGCGGTCAACGACGTGCTCTATCACGCGCCGGAGCGCCGGCGCCTCGCCGACGTGCTCACCTGCATCCGCGAGCACGTCACGCTCGAAACGGCGGGCCGGCGGCTCGCCGCCAATTCCGAGCGCTATTTGAAACCGCCGGCCGAGATGGCGCGGATGTTCCGGGATCACGCGCAAGCGATCGAGGAGACGCGCAGACTGTCGGACCAGCTCACGTTCTCGCTCGACGAGCTTTCCTACCAATATCCCGACGAGACCCGCGAAGGCTTCTCGAGCCCGCAGGACGCGCTGGCGCACTTGAGTCTCGAAGGCGCCGCCGAGCGCTATCCCGCCGGCATTCCGGAAAAAGTGCGGTCATCGCGTCGCTCGATTATGCGCCGTATTTCCTCACGGTTTACGACATCGTCCGCTTCGCCCGCTCCAAGGACATCCTGTGCCAGGGCCGCGGCTCGGCGGCGAACTCGGCGGTGTGCTTCTGCCTCGGCATCACCGAGGTCGATCCGGAGCGCGCCGATCTCCTGTTCGAGCGCTTCATCTCCGCCGAGCGCCGCGAGCCGCCCGATATCGACGTCGATTTCGAGCACGAGCGGCGCGAGGAAGTGATCCAGCACATCTACGCGCGCTACGGCCGCGAGCGCGCCGGGCTCGCCGCGACCGTCATCAGCTATCGCGGCCGCTCGGCGGTGCGCGAGGTCGGCAAGGCGTTCGGCTTCTCCGAAGATACCGTCGGCGCGCTTGCGTCCAGCATCTGGGGGTTCGGCGGCGACGGTTTCGACGCGGATCTTTCCCGCGCCGGGCTCGATGCGCAAAGCCCGGCGGTGCGCAAGATGCTCGAGAGCGTCGGTACCCTGCTGGGCTTCCCGCGCCATCTCTCGCAGCACGTCGGCGGCTTCGTCATCACCCGCGACCGGCTCGACGAAGTAGTGCCGGTCGGCAACGCCGCCATGGAGGACCGCACCGTCGTCGAATGGGACAAGGACGATCTCGACGCGCTCGGTATTTTGAAAATCGACGTGCTCGGGCTCGGCATGCTCACCTGCCTGCGCAAGGCGCTCACGCTCGTCGAGCGGCATTACGCAGACAAGCTCACGCTGGCGAAAATCCCGGCCGAGGATCCCGCGGTCTACCGCATGCTGCAGCGCGCCGATTCGATCGGCGTGTTCCAGGTCGAGAGCCGCGCGCAGATGAGCATGCTGCCGCGGCTCAAACCGCGGAATTTCTACGATCTCGTCATCGAGGTCGCGATCGTGCGGCCGGGCCCGATCCAGGGCGACATGGTGCACCCCTATCTGCGCCGCCGGCAGGGCCTGGAGCCGGTCACCTATCCGTCCCTGGAGCTCGAAACGGTGCTCGGCAAAACGCTCGGCGTGCCGCTGTTCCAGGAGCAGGCGATGCGGATCGCGATCGTGGCGGCGGGATTCACCGCGTCCGAGGCCGACAAATTGCGCCGCGCCATGGCGACGTTCCGCCGCGTCGGCACCATCGGCACGTTCCAGCGCAAGATGATCGACGGCATGGTCGCCAGGAACTACGATCGCGACTTCGCCGAGCGCTGCTTCCATCAGATCGAGGGTTTCGGCGAATACGGCTTTCCCGAGAGCCACGCGGCGAGCTTCGCGCTCCTGGTCTATGCCTCGGCCTGGATCAAATGCCGCTATCCCGACGTGTTCGCGGCGGCGCTGCTCAACGCCCAGCCGATGGGATTCTACGCGCCGGCGCAGATCGTCCGCGATGCCCGCGAGCACGGGGTCGAGGTGCGCCCCGTCGATATCAATCATTCCGAGTACGAGGCAAGCCTCGAGCCCGGTCCCCGCGCGGCCGAGCATCTCCACGAAATGCACCGCGACATGGCGAACGACGTGTGCGCGCGATATGCGGTCCGTCTCGGGCTCCAGGAGGTCAAGGGGCTCGCCGAAGAGGCCGCCAAGCGCATCGTCGCGCGGCGTGGCGCGGGTTACGTCTCGCTGCGCGATCTATGGCTGCGCACCGCGCTGTCGCCGAAGATGATCGCGCGGCTCGCCGACGCCGACGCGTTCGGCTCGCTAAAACTTTCCCGCCGCAAGGCGCTATGGGCCGCCAAGGCGCTCGGCCGCGCCGGCGATCAGGACGATCTGCCGTTGTTTGGCTTTGACGAAACTGCAGACGCGGCGTCACCCTCCCACCGAACCCGGGTGTTCCCGGGTTCGGCAATCATAAATAGGTCGACATCGGAAACATCCGATGTCGACGGAGGGGGAGGGTCGGCAGCGAGCGAATGCGAGCTGCCGGGGTGGGGTGATTCAGCTTCACCCCCACCCGCCGGCCTGACGGCCGGCGACCTCCCCCCTCCAGGGGGAGGTAAAACCCGCGAGCCCGACGTAAGTCTCCCGCCGATGCCGCTCGGCGAGGAGGTCGTCAACGATTATCGATATCTGAAATTGTCGCTGCGCGCGCATCCGGCGAGCTTCTTGCGCGAGGATCTTTCCCGCCGCGGCATCCTGCGCAACGAGGCGCTGCGCCAAACCGCGTCCGGCAAGCGGGTTTGCGTGTCCGGCCTCATCACCGTGCGCCAGCGGCCGGGCTCGGCCAACGGCGTCATTTTTTTATCGATCGAGGACGAAACCGCGCTCGCCAATATCATCGTCTGGCCGAACGTGTTCGAGCGCTTCCGGCCGATCGTGCTCGGCGCGCGCTATGTCGCGGCGACCGGCCGCATGCAGGAGGAATCCGGCGTCATTCATGTCGTCGCCGAAAGGCTCGAGGATCTGACCTTCCTGCTGGGGCGGCTTGCCGAAGCCGGCACCGAGATCGAGGGGCTGGCGCGTTGCGATCACGTCAAACACCCGCACCAGGACCCGCGCGACAAGCCTCCGCGGTCCGTCCCTCGTCCGTCATTCGAGATCGACAGCAAAACGACGCCGGAGCTGGCCGGCGATCTCGACGTGCCCGCGCGCGCCTCCCGCCACGTCGTCGCCAAACGACGCCCGCTCTAGCCCGATGGAGCGTGCTTGCCGCGCAACCGACCGTGGCGCGTGACAGTGCGTCATTCCGGCCGAGCGCGAACGCGCGAGAGCCGGAACCCATGAACACGGGCCCTTCCGTGAATCGACGGGCGGTGGTCATGGGTCCCGGCTCGCGCTCACCCCGCATTAAGTGCGGGGTCGCTTGGCCGGGACGACGAACATTTGCAGCGCGAAGCGTGTTGATCTCCCCCCGCCCGCTCCGCACAATGCCGGGGCATGTTCGCGCGAGAAAAACACCGGGAGGAATTCATGAAACTGTCCCGCCGGCTCGGCATACTTTGCGCACTGATCGCCGTGATCGCCGCCGCCCTCCCGTCGCGTGTACCGGCGCAGAATCTTACGCCCCTCTCCGTCATCGTCTTCCCGGGCGGGTTCAACTGGCCGATCTGGGCCGCCCAGGAGCAGGGCTATTTCGCCAGGGGCGGCGTCGAGGTGAAGCTCACCAACACCCCGAATTCGGTGTTCCAGCTCACCAATCTGATCGACGGCAAGTTCGACATCGCGGTGACGGCGATCGACAACGTCATCGCCTATATGGAAGGCCAGGGCGAGGTGCCGGTCGCGGCCACGCCCGACATCTTCGCGTTCATGGGCGGCGATAACGGCCTGTTGAGCCTCGCGGTCGTTCCCGACGTGAGGACCTATCAGGACCTGAAGGGCCGCACGCTGTCGGTCGACGCCATGACCACCGGCTACGCCTTCGTGCTGTTCGACCTGCTCCGCCGCAACGGGCTCGATATGAGCGACTACAAGGTCGAGAAGGCCGGCGGAGTCCTGGCGCGGTGGGAAGCGCTCAAACAGAAAAAGCACGACGGCACCATGCTGCTCACGCCGTTCGACATTCTCGCCAAGGCCGCCGGATTCAACGTCCTGCAGTACGCGATCGATGTCTATGGCCACTACCAGGGCCTCGTCGGCGCGACCCGGCGCGGCTGGGCCAAGGACAATGCGGCAAAGCTCGAGGCCTACATCCGCGGCTACGTCCAGGGCCTGGCCTGGCTGTCCGAGGCGGGCAACCAGGAGGCGGCGATCGCGGTGCTGCGCAAGAATCTGCCGCAGATGTCGCCGGAGCTCGCCGCGCAGAGCTATGCGGCGCTGATCAACCCGCGCGGATTGCTACGGCGAGCCGAAGAAGACCCTCGCCGACCCGGCGAAATACTATGAACCGCGATATTACGACGCGGCTCTGTCCAAATAAAATCGATGGGGGAACCGCGGTTGCGTTGTATCGTTTACTGCCAGAGGCGTGGCTTGCGAGTGAGGGAGAATATATGATGCGAACGATCACAGCGGCTTGTTTCGCTGCGGCGATGAT
>VAZU01000162.1 GCA_005884745.1 Alphaproteobacteria bacterium | reverse complement strand
GAAAATCTGGACGAGACGGTCTTTACGCTTGCAAAGCGTGAAGACCATTCGTCGTCGAGACCGCCGGTCGATCCGCTCGTGACCCCGTGGTTTCGCGGGCGGGGACGCCCCGATCCGCGGAACGACGACGCCTGGCCGGTGAACTGAGCAGGCACCGGCGGGCATTTCCCGTGCATGGGTGGCATCGGCCGCGTTTCCCGATCGGCAAATCGGGAAACGCTGGCGGCACGGGCGGACCGTGATACAAAGGCACGGGACCGCGGAGGGGGAGATGATGAGGATCAGCAGCACGGCGGGCCGACCCTGGCCCGCATTCCCTGCCGCCTAGGCGAGACGGCAGGTTTTCCGATGGACTTTCCGGTCGAACTGCTGGCCAACGCCATCGTGGCCGGGCTCCTGCTCGGCGGCTTCTATGCCGCCGTAACCGCGGGAATCTCGATCGCGTTCGGCATTCTCGACATCGTCAATATCGCGCACCCGGCGTTCATCATCCTGGGCTCGTACATCGCCTACATCGTCAACGCCAATTTCGGCATCGACCCGATCCTCGTCAGCCTGATCATGCTGCCGGCGTTCTACGTGCTGGGCGGCGCGGTCTATCAGGTCTATTACGCCTCGTTCGAGCGGCGCGGCCAGGAAGCGTTGCGCGGGCTGGCGTTCTTCTTCGGCCTGCTGTTCATCACCGAGGTCGGTCTCGTCCTGGTGTTCGGCGTCGATTACCGCTACGTCGAGGCGATCTACATCGGGCCGACGCTGCGCTTCTCCTTCATCGACCTGCCGCTGCGCATGCTGATCCCTTGCCTCGTCTCGCTGCTGATGATGCTGTGCCTGCAGCTCTATCTCACGCGCACCTTCATCGGCCGCGCCATCATGGCGGTCTCGCAGGATCAACTGGCGCTGCGTCTGATGGCGGCGGATCCGGTGCGCATCAAGCGCATCGCCTTCGGCATCTCGATCGCCACCGCGGCGATCGCCGGGGCGTTCCTGATCGTGATCCAGCCGGTCGAGCCGTCGGTCGGCCGCGAGTACATCGGCCGCGTGTTCGCGATCTGCGTGCTCGGCGGCATGGGCAGCCTGCCCGGCACGGTCCTGGCGGCGATACTGCTCGGCATCGTCGAGAGCATCACCGCGACGTTCTATGGCCCGTCGTGGGCGCCCGCGGTCTCGTTCGGCTTCCTGCTGCTGACGCTGGCGTTCCGGCCGGCGGGGATTCTGGGGCGATAACGTGCGGTTCTGGATCTTTCTGCTCGTCGCGCTCGCGCTCGGCGCCGGGGTGTTCTTCGGCGCGCGCTATCTCCACAACGATTACCTGTTCTTCGCCGGCTACGTCGTGCTGGAATACCTGGTGCTGGCGACCGCGTGGAACATCCTGGGCGGCTATTGCGGCTACGTGAATTTCGGCACCGCGGCGTTCTTCGCGCTCGGCGCCTACACCTCGGTCGCGATCCACAAGTTCTCGCCGATGCCGATTCCGGTGCTGATCCTGCTCGGCGGCATCGTCTCCGGCATCGTCGGGCTCGGCATGGGCTACCTCACCTTGCGGCTGCGCGGCGCGTTCTTCTCGATCGCCACGCTGGCGCTCGCGGTCGTGGTGCAGACGCTGATCACCAACTGGGACTACGTCGGCGGCTCGCGCGGCGCCTATGTGGTGCGGCCGGCCACGGTGCCGCTCGTCGGCAGCTACATCCAATATCTGTTCCTGGTCATGCTGGTGCTGGCGATCCTCGCGGTATTCGCGGCGCGCATGATCGAGCGCTCCTGGCTCGGCTACGGTTTTGCCAGCATCCGCGACGACGAGCTGGCGGCGGAAGCCTCCGGCGTGCCGACGCTGCGATTGAAGCTCATGGCCACCACGCTGAGCGGCGCGTTCATGGGCATGGCCGGCGCGCCGCTGCCGTATTACGTCGGCTATCTCGATCCCGCTTCCGGCTTCAATCTCGCCTATGCGGTGAACAGCATCGCCATGCCGCTGGTCGGCGGCACCACGACGTGGATCGGGCCGGTGATCGGCGCGCTGCTGCTCGGCACCGTCCAGCAGGTCGCGACCGTGACCATCTCGTCCGCCGTCAATCTGCTCATCGTCGGCGTGGTGCTGGTCGGCTTCGTGATGATCGCGCCGAACGGCATCATCGGGCTCATCGAGGCGCGGCTGCGCGCGAGGAGCGATCGATGAGCGCGCCGCTGCTCGAAGTCGAGGATCTCGGCAAACGGTTCGGCGGTTTCGTGGCGCTCGAAGGCATCGGCCTCGCGGTTGCGCCCGGCGAGCGGGTCGGGCTGATCGGGCCCAACGGCTCCGGCAAGAGCACACTGGTCAATTGCCTGTGCGGGACGCTGCGCAACGAGACCGGCACGGTCAAGTTCGAGGGCATCGAGCTCGACGGGTATTCGGCGCACCAGCGCACGCGGCTCGGCATGGCGCGCAGCTTCCAGCTGCCGCGCCCGTTCTTCAGCATGAACCTCGCCGACAACCTCCGCATTCCGTTGCTCTACGCGGTCGGCGCGAGAAGCGGCGTGCATCTGACCGCCGCCGAAATCGATGCGCGCTGCACCGAGCTGCTGGGGCTCGTCGGGCTCTCGGCCAAGGCGAGGCGATGGCCGCGCGATCTCACCCAGGTCGAGATGCGCAAGCTCGAGCTCGCCCGCGCCATGGCGGCGGAGCCCAAGCTCCTGATCGCCGACGAAGCCATGGCCGGCCTGTCGCATTCGGAGATCGACGACATCCTGGCGCTGCTGGTGAGGCTCAACGAGCGAGGCGTCACCATCGTCCTGATCGAGCACATCATGCGCGCGGTGATGCATTTCTCGCAGCGGCTGATCGTGCTGGTCTCCGGGCGCAAGATCGCCGACGGCGCGCCGCAAGAGGTGATGCAGGATCCGGAGGTCGTGAGGGCCTATGTCGGGGAGTAGCATCACGGTCAGCGGCATCCACGCCGCCTACGGCGCCGTCCGCGCGCTCGAGGACGTGTCGCTCGAGGTGAAATCCGGCGAGACGGTGGCGCTGCTCGGCACCAACGGCAACGGCAAGAGCACGCTGATGAAATGCATCATGGGCATCGTGCGGCCGAGCGCGGGCAGCATTTTCGCGGAGATCGACGGCAGGCGGCACGATCTGGTCGGACGCAGCACCGAGGCGATCGTCGATCTCGGCATCGCGCTCGTGCCCGAGGGCCGCCGGCTGTTCCCCAAGCTCACGGTCGAGGAGAATCTCTTGCTCGGCGCCTTCCGCCGCATCGCGCGGGCGCAGATCGCGAACAATCGCGCGTTCTGCTTCGAGGCGTTCCCGCAGCTCGCGGAGCGGCGACGCCAGCTCGCGGGGAGTCTGAGCGGCGGCGAGCAGCAGATGCTGGCGCTCGGGCGGGCGCTGATGCTGGCGCCGCGCATCCTGTTGATCGACGAGCCCTCGGTCGGGCTCGCCCCGATCCTGGTCCGCCGCACCATCGACAAGATCCAGCAGCTGAAAGAACAATATCGGCTCACCGTGCTGATGGCCGAGCAGAATTTCACCCAGGCGATCCGCATCGCCGACCGCGGCTACGTCATCGTCCACGGCCGCATCGCCTTCGAGGGCCGCTCCACCGAGGAGCTCAACAACAACGATTTGATCCGGAAGTTTTATTTGGGGCTGTAGCCCTCTCCCCGCAAAGCGGGGAGAGGGTGGCGAGCAGCGAGAGCTGCGAGCCGGGTGAGGGGCGGTAATCAAAGATCTGCAGGGGCGCCCAGCTCTCGAAGAATCGTGATCAGAACTCCATCCCTATTTGCCATTACGTCCGAATTCCAGAACCGAAGCACACGGAATCCATCACTGCGCAGGTACTCATCACGGATCCGATCACGTGAGTTCTCTGCGTGTTGGCCACCATCTACCTCGATGACCAGCTTTCCTTCACGGCACAAGAAATCGACCACGTAGGGTCCAAGTGGCGCCTGTCTTACGAACTTGAGCCCGCGGAGTCGTCGATCTCGCAAAGCAAACCACAGCTTTGTCTCTGCGTCGGTCGATTGCCGCCGCAGACGCCTGACGACCCGGACAGTCTTACGATCCGCTCCGCGCACGGAGATGGCCCCCTCACCCGGCCTTCGCTGCGCGAAGGCCACCCTCTCCCCGCTCTGCGGGGAGAGGGTTCAATCTATTCCTTCGCCTTCTCGTACGGATAGATCACGCTGCCGGACTTGTACGGGTCGGGCGCGACCACGACCTGGGTCGAGATGTCCCGGAACTGGCCGACGGCATTGCCCTTTATATGCTGAAACTGCACCTGCAGCACGCGCGACTGCGCCCATTCCCCGCCCTTGCCGAACTTCACGTCGCCGACGACCGTCGTGAACGTGGTGGTGCGGACGTAGTCGGCGAGCTTGTCGTCGTCGAGGCTCTTGGTCGCCTCCACCGCCTGGCCCAGCACCTGAAGATAGGCGTAGCCCCACGGCGCCATGTAATACCCGAGCGGATCGACGCCCTCGCCCGGCGCGCGGGCCTGATATTTCTTCATCATGTCGAGCACGCCCGGAAATTCCATGCTCTTGACCGGCAGCCAGAAATCGTAATTGACGAACCCGTTGAGCAGCGGGCCGAGCTGGGTCTTGAACACGGTCGCCTGCAGGCCGACCATGGCGCCGCCGATCATCTTCGGCTTGAAGCCGATCTCGTTGACGGCGCGCACCATGCCGACCGAATCCAGCGGATAGGAGCAGATGACGGCAAGATCGGGATTGGTCGCCTGCATGGCGCGGACGATCGGGCCGAAATCGGTCTGCGCCGGGGGATAGTTGCGGTCGTAGACGATCTTGAGCCCGGCCGCCTTGGCGTTCTCGTGCGCGCCGTCGGAAGCGTTGCGCGAGAACTCGGCATCGGCCCCGACGATCGCCACGGTCTTGGGTTTGGGATCCTGGGCCATCGCCACGTCGAAGAAGCCCTTGGTGAACGCCGGCTTCGGCTCGGGGCCGGACGGGATCATGACGAAATATTTCGGGTAGTCGAACTCCTTGTTCACCGATAGCCCGAGCATGCCGATGAACAGCCGGTTCTTCTGCATCACCACCGGCATCGCCGGCGCCAGCATGTTGGTGGCATAGCCGCCGACGATGAGATCGACGTGATCGACGTCGAGCAGCTTGGTGTAGATCGCCGGCACTTCCGAGGGGCTGCTCTTGTCGTCGTAATAGACGAGCTGGACCGGGCGGCCGAGCAGCCCGCCCTTGGCGTTGATGTCCTC
>VAZU01000161.1 GCA_005884745.1 Alphaproteobacteria bacterium | reverse complement strand
GACGCACATGAACAAGCTGTTGCCGCGGATGAGCGCCGGCCGTAGCGGCGGTTGTCCCGTTTTGGCCTTTGGCATCACCCCAAAGCTTCGCAGCCCCTCGGCATGGATACCGACCTCCCCGCCTGTGGGCCGTTCCAGGCGGGCTAGGTGAGACTGCTACATAATTTCGGACATTTCAGATAGGCGTACATCTTCGCTACTGTTAATTTTGAGCAGACGAAGGTCAGTCGGTGGTTGGCATATGATCTATTCGCCTTTGCAAAGACGAGGAGCCTGACAGTCCGTCCGCAGAGTCAAATCACTGAAGCAGAATTATAGCCGTACGTCGCCCAAGTCGGCTTATATCTCTCATTCGCTTGTTGGCCCCAAACAGCCCAACCTTCTCGTTTTCCTCTCGCGAATAATTCGACATAAGGGGGAGGGCTACACGCTTCTATAATCTCATATTGTTCGTCCGGTTTCCTTGAGTGCTCGCGTTTTCTGCTTCCGACATAATTGACTTGACGACGTCCAGGCGCAAGTGTTCTCGCGTTTTTGCCACGGATTCCAAACAGTACGAGCTCGGTTACATTTCGAAAGTAAAAGCCGACGCCCCTACCGTCAGAGCCGCCGTCCTTTCTCAGCTTGTGCCAGACGATATTTGTCTTGTACTGAAAGCCCCAGGCCTCCATCACTTTTAAGCCCTCAGGCAGCAATGCGTTTGGTACCCAAAGATAAAGGTGAGCCGTTGGGGCAGCTACCTGGGAAACCGGAAGAGCTGCTATTTCATCGGCGCTCATTGTCCCGTACCGAGATAGGCGTCGATGCTCAGGAGCCATCTTCCCAGTACGGTTGACGAACCGCCATGGAGGATCGGCGAGGATCGTCGCGAATTGATGGGAGGCGGCAAACCTTTTGAGGTCTTCGGCGGCCGTAGTTTGCCTTTGGCCCATATTTCCGGTCTCCGAGGGAAAGCACGGCTGAAGTAGGTCACCATCGCCTTCAGCGAAGCCAAGCTTGAATGTCCCGCTCCGCTGAGACGACAGGGCGTGTGGGGACAAGGAGAATCGGATGGGAGTCTTACCCGGTCTCGGTGCGCAAGCCATCGTCTAACCCCGTTTATCCAACGCCGAATACGCCGTTATTCCCGCTGGAACGGGTGGCATCCTCAATATCGCCGGAACAGCCCGACCAGCTTGCCCTGAATCTTCACGCGATTTGGAGGCAGGATGCGCACCTCGTGGCTGGAGTTGGCGGGCTCGAGCGCGATCGAGGCGCCGCGGCGGCGGAAGCGCTTGAGCGTCGCCTCCTCCTCGTCGATCAGGGCGACGACGATGTCGCCGGTGTCGGCGACCTCGGTGCGGCGGAGCAGCGCGATGTCGCCGTCGAGGATGCCGGCATCGATCATGGAATCGCCGCGCACTTCCAGCGCGAAATGATCCCCGGTCGAGAGCAGGTCGGCCGGCATGTTGATGGTGTGGCTGCGGTTCTGGATCGCCTCGATCGGCGTGCCGGCGGCGATGCGGCCCATGACCGGAACCGCGACCGGGCGGCCGCCTTCGTCCTCGGAATTGGCGCGCACCCGCCCGAGGTTGCCCTGGATGACGTTGGGGGTGAACCCGCGGCTGCGGCCGGCCACCCCGTGGGCGACCGAATCCGGCAACCGGATCACCTCGACCGCGCGCGCCCGGTTGGGCAGGCGCCGGATGAAGCCGCGCTCCTCGAGCGCGGTGATCAGCCGGTGAATGCCGGACTTCGAGCGCAGATCGAGCGCGTCCTTCATCTCGTCGAAGGAGGGGGGAACGCCGCTCTCCTTGAGCCGCTCGTGAATGAACCGCAGCAGTTCCAGTTGCTTGCGCGTCAGCATCGGTGCCCCGCTCGCTTTGGTTGAGCCTTGGTTACGCCCGTCCGAAACAAAGCATGAACGGACGCTATATGTTCCTTATGTGTTCCGCAACCATTTAATTTCACGTGAAGAACTCGAAGGATGCGCAAAGCCGGGGCTTAAGGATGGCTCACAACCCGAGCTTAACGATGGCGCAGCGGCTGCCGGCCGGCGCGGCGGGCGCGTAAGGCTCACGAATGATTAAACAATCGGCCTCCGCCAACGGCGCGAGCATCGAGCTGTCCTGGAGCGCAAACGCGGTGGCCACGAAACTGCCGTCGGGCCGCCGCTCGAGCTTGGCGCGCAGATAATCGGCGCGCTCGTCGTTCGCCGCGAGCTCGCGCCCCAGCACGGCCGATTCGGTCGGAGGCGAAAGATCGGGCCGTCCCATCAGACGCCGGAGCAGGGGAGTGAGAAAGAGGAAGGCGCACACGTAGGCCGAAACCGGGTTGCCGGGCAGGCCGAGCACCCGGGTGTGCCCGATGCGCCCGTGCATCATCGGCCGCCCCGGCCGCACCGCGACCTTCCAGAACGCGAGCACCATGCCCTGCGCGGTGAGCGCGCGCTGCACCAGATCATGCTCGCCGACGGACGCGCCGCCGGTCGTGACCAGCACATCGGCGGCCCAGCCGCGCATGCGCTCGAGCGCCGCGACGGTGGGCTCGATCCGGTCGGGCACGATGCCGAAGTCGCGGGCCTCGGCGCCCTCCGCTCGCGCGAACGCGCTCAGCGTCAGGCCGTTCGCGCTGACGATCTGGCCGGGGCCGGGCGTGGTTCCGGGCCGCACCAGCTCGTCCCCGGTCGCGAGAACCGCGACCCTGGGGCGGCGGCGCACCGGAATTTCCGCATGATTCATGGCGGCCGCGAGCGCAATGTCCCGGGAGCGCCTCGCGGCGGACGTGCTTTCCCGACTGTGCCGAGCCTTTGATGAGGACGACATCGCCACGGCGCTCGGTTTCTTCCTGCACGATGACGGCATCGGCCCCGGGCGGCACCATTCCGCCGGTGAAGATGCGGGCGGCCTCGCCCGGGCCGACGCTGCCGGCAAACGGCCGTCCGGCCGCGACCTCGCCGATCAGTTTCAGCTCGGCACGGCCGCCGGCCACGTCCGCCGCGCGGACCGCATAGCCGTCCATCGCGGAGACCGCGGCCGGCGGCTGCGAGCGCAAGGCCGCAAGGTCGGCGGCGAGCACGCGTGCGCTCGCCTCGGCGATCGGCACGGTCTCGGACGGCAGCGGCTCGACGCCGTCGAGCACGCGGGAGAGCGCCTCCTCGACCGAGAGCAGCGCCATCTTTAGTCCTCGTCCTCGGCCGCCTGGTAGAGGCCCGACTTGCCGCCGCGCTTCTCGAGGAGCCGGATCGCCTCGATGCGCATGCCGCGTTCGAGCGCCTTGGCCATGTCGTAGATCGTGAGACAGGCGATCGTGACAGCGGTCAGCGCCTCCATCTCCACGCCGGTTCGTCCGATCACCTTGGTGGTGGCGCGGACGACCAGGCCGGGCAGGTCGCGGTCGGGCTTGATCTCGACCTCGACCTTGGTGAGCGGGAGCGGATGGCAGAGCGGGATCAGCTCATGGGTACGCTTGGCGGCGAGAATGCCGGCAATGCGCGCCGCGCCCAGCACGTCGCCCTTCCGGGCATCGCCCTTGAGCACCGCGTCGAGCGTCTTGGGCAGCATCACCACGCGGCCTTCGGCGACGGCGACGCGCTCGGTCGGGGTTTTTTCCGACACGTCGACCATGCGGGCTTCGCCGCGGGTGCCGAGATGGGAAAGTTTCGGCTTGCGTGCCACGTCACTCGGCCGCCGGCGCGGAGCGCGCCTGTTGCGAAGCCAATAGCGCGCGCGTCGCCGCCGTCACGTCGGCCTGGCGCATCAGGCTTTCCCCCATGAGAAACGGCGAAATACCGAGCGCGGCGAGCCGGGCAAGATCGTCCGGGGTGTTGAGGCCGCTTTCGGCGACCACGACCCGGTCCCGGGGAATCCGCGGCGCCAGCCGCTCCGTGGTGGCGAGGCTCGTCACGAAGGTCTTGAGATCGCGGTTGTTGATGCCGATCAGGCGCGACCGCAGGGAAAGCGCGCGATCGAGCTCCGCTTCGTCATGGATCTCGACCAGCACGTCCATCCCGAGATCGGACGCCGCCTGTTCGAGCTCGCGCGCGGCCGCATCATCGACCGCGGCCATAATGATCAGGATGCAATCCGCGCCCAGCGCGCGCGCCTCGACGACCTGATAGGGATCGTAGAGGAAGTCCTTGCGCAGCACCGGCAGCGAGCCGGCCGCGCGCGCGGCGGTGAGGTGCTCGGGTTCGCCCTGAAACGAGGGCGCGTCGGTGAGCACCGAGAGGCAGGTCGCGCCGCCCGCCTCATAGGCGCGCGCCAGCGCCGGCGGATCGAAATCGGCGCGGATCAGCCCTTTCGACGGGCTCGCCTTCTTGATCTCGGCAATCAGCGCGGATTCGCCCCGCGCGCGGCGGCGCTCGATGGCACTCAGGAATCCGCGCGGCGGCGACGCGCCAGCGGCCGCTTCGCGCAGCACGGCGAGCGGCCGGGCGCGCTTGGCCGCGGCGATCTCCTCGCGTTTGTAGGCTTCGATCCTCTCGAGCACGTCGGCCATGGGTCAAGCGTTGGAAACGGCGAGCAGGCGGTCGAGCCTGCCCTCGGCTTCGCCGGAATCGACGGATTTTTTCGCGAGCAGGATGCCGCCTTCGAGATCGTGGGCGCGGCCGGCGACCAGGAGCGCCGCCGCGGCGTTCAGGAGCGCAACGTCGCGGAACGGGCCTTTGCGGCCCTTGAGCACGTCGAGCAGCGCCGCGGCGTTTTCGTCGGCATCGCCGCCGCGCAGCGCTTCCGGTTTGACCTTGGCGAAGCCGAAATCCTCCGGCGCGATGTCGAAGGCGCGCACCGTGCCGTTCTCGAACGAGGCGACCCGCGTGGGGCCGGCCGTCGTGATCTCGTCGAGACCGTCGGAGCCGTGCACGACGATCGCGCGTTCCGAGCCGAGATTCTTCAGCGCGTGCGCGATCGGCTCGACCCATTGCCGCGAGAACACCCCGACCATCTGCCGCTTGACCCGCGCCGGGTTGGACAGCGGCCCGAGCAGATTGAAGATGGTGCGGGTGCCGAGCTCGACCCGGGTCGGGCCGACATGCTTCATCGCCGGATGATGCGCGGGCGCGAACATGAAGCCGATGCCGGCCTCGCGGATGCACCGCGAGATCGCGTCCGGGGGGAGTTCGATGCGCACGCCGAGCGCGGCGAGCACGTCGGCGGCGCCGCAGCGCGAGGAGAGTGCGCGGTTGCCGTGCTTGGCGACCGGAACGCCGGCGCCGGCGACGATGAAGGCGGCGCAAGTCGAAATGTTGAACGAGCCGGACGCGTCACCGCCGGTGCCCACCACGTCGATGGCATCGGCGGGAGCCTCGACGAGGAGCATCTTCGAGCGCATGGTGCGGACCGCGCCGGTGATCTCGTCCACGGTTTCGCCGCGTACGCGGAGCGCCATCAGCAATCCGCCCATCTGCGAGGGCGTGGCTTCGCCCGACATCATGCGGTCGAAGGCTTGCGCGGATTCCTCTAGCGTGAGCGCGGCGCCGCTCGCGACCTTGGCGATGAGCGCCTTGAGCTCGTCCATGGCCCGCGCGCCCCGCTAATGCGCGGCCGGCCGCCGGCCGGTCTCGGCGTTCCACGCGGCGGCGAGCTCGATGAAATTCTTCAGGATCAAATGCCCGTGCTCCGAGGCGATGCTTTCCGGGTGGAACTGCACGCCGTGGACCGGCAGCCGCGCGTGCGAAACGCCCATGACGAGACGATCGTCGGTCTCCGCCGTCAACGCCAGCTCGTCCGGCATGCTGGCGCGGTCGACGACGAGCGAGTGGTAGCGCGTCGCCTGGAACGGCGCATTGATGCCGCGGAACACGCCGCTGCCGCGGTGCCGGATCTCGGAAAGCTTGCCGTGGACGGGGACCGGCGCGCGCACGATCTTGCCGCCGAACGCCTGGCCGATGGCCTGATGCCCGAGGCAGACGCCGAGAATGGGAACGCTCTCCGAGGCTTTGTCGATCAGATCGAGGCAGATTCCCGCCTCGTTGGGCGTGCAGGGACCCGGCGAGAGCACGATCGCGTCCGGATCGGCCGCGAGCACGTCGGCGCTCGCGAGCTTGTCGTTGCGGTGGACGACGACCTCCGCCCCCAGTCCGCCGAGGTAATGGACGAGGTTGAAGGTAAAACTGTCGTAATTGTCGATGAGCACGATCATTTGCCGCCTCGCGTGCCCGGGTCTTAGTTGCCGGGGGTCGGCCGGTCAAGGCGGCGTCGACACGCCGCGAGACCGGCGGCAACGGCGCAAAATTCGCCCATCCGAGCTTTTGGGGTATTTATCCAACGGGCGCCAGGCCGCTGCTCGATATGATGACGACCCGCACGCCGTCGGAGTAAAGACGTATGGTCCTGCCCCTCAGGCAAGGCCGAGGGAACGATCGGCCGGATTCGTATGTCCCATCTGCCGCATAGCGATCGGGTGATCATCGCAAAATCGAGGATTATTGTCTCAATCCGGAACATCCACGTGGCCGGCACAAAGCGCGGCTATTTCTGGAAGCCCTTGGCATCCGCCGGACGGATGCGCCGTGGCTGCGCGAGGTTCTGCTCGGTGCCGTGCCTCGCGTGCCCGGGTCTTAGTTGCCGGGGGTCGGCCGGTCAAGGCGGCGTCGCGCGGCGAGAGTCCTCCGGCGCCGCGCGGCATGGTAATGGGTGCTGTAATGGCGAGAAAAGAACGCGGAAAGACCAAGGAGCCTTCGGTTCTCGACGTGGTGGCGCTGCTCGCCGATCGTTCGCCGGAGCACCTTGCGCGCGGGCAGGTCGGTACGGTTGTGGAGTTGCTCGACGACAGGACCGCGCTCGTGGAGTTCACGGACGACCAGGGCCGCGCCTATGCGATCGCGCCATGTCCGCGATCGGAGCTCCTGGTCCTACATTACGTCCCGCAGGCGGCTTGAGCGATCGCCCGCAGCCTCGCGATCGCCTCGATTGCTGGCAGCAAATCCATTCGTGGCGATCCTTTGACCGTGTCTCGCTATTGATAGGATCTCTCATGCACATCCGGCCCATCCGCAACGACCAGGATCACCGCACGGCGCTCGCCGAGATCGATGCCTGTTGGCGCGCACCGGAGGGCACCGAAAAGGGGGACAAGCTCGAAGTGCTGGTCGCACTGGTCGAGAGCTACGAGGCGAGGTGGTGGCCGATCTGGGTTCGCGCTCGCGGGCGTCCGAGATTCTCGCGCGCCGGCGCGCGCTCACGGTCGATATGATCCACAAGATCAGCGAAGCCTGGAAAATTCCGGCGGATCTTCTGGTTCGGCCCTACGAGATCGAACACGCGGCGTAGAGATCGCGAGCAACGAAGCGCCGAGCCTCGGCTATTGCCCGCGCTTCGCCGCGCTGGCGAAGCGGCGGGCTTCTTCGGCGGCGCGGAACAGCGCCTTGGCCTTGGCGACGCATTCCTGCTGCTCGAAGGCAGGATCGGAATCCGCGACGATTCCGGCCCCGGCCTGCACGTACATCATGCCGTCTTTCACCAGCGCGGTGCGCAGCACGATGCAGGTGTCCATCTCGCCGCTCGCCGAGAAATAACCGACGCACCCGGCGTAGATCCCGCGCTTCTCCCGCTCCAGCTCGTCGATGATCTCCATCGCCCGCACTTTTGGCGCGCCGGAGACGGTGCCGGCCGGGAACCCGGCGGCGAGCGCATCGAGCGCGTCGCGGCGTTGATCGAGCCTGCCCTCGACGTTGGAGACGATGTGCATCACCTGGCTGTAGCGCTCGATGTAGAACTGGTCGGTGACCCGCACCGTGCCGATCGCGGCGACGCGGCCGACGTCGTTGCGCCCGAGGTCGAGCAGCATGAGATGCTCGGCCCGCTCCTTGGGATCGGCGAGAAGCTCCTCCTCGAGCGCCTTGTCCTCGTGCGGGGTCGAGCCGCGCGGCCGCGTGCCGGCGATCGGGCGGACGGTCACGCTGCCGTCGCGCACGCGCACCAGGATTTCCGGGCTCGAGCCCGCGACGGCAAATCCGCCGTAGTCGAGATAATAGAGAAACGGCGCGGGGTTGACGCGACGCAGCGCGCGGTAGAGCGCAAGCGGCGGCAGCGCGAACGGCGCCTCGAAGCGCTGCGAAAGCACCACCTGAAAGATGTCGCCCGCGAAAATGTACTCCTTCGCCCGCCGCACCGTCGCCTCGAACTGTTCCGGCGTGGTGTTCGAGCTTGGAACGACGTGGAGCGCGCCGGCATCGCCGTCCGAGGCTTCCTTGTCGAGCGGCCGGTCGAGATCATCGATCACGGCCGAGAGCCGATCGACGGCGCGATCAAGCGCGAGCTTCGCGGGGATTCCGGGCTCCGGCCGCACCGGCGCGACGATGGTGAGCGTGTCCTCGACCGTATCGAACACGATGACCAGGCCCGGGCGGATGAGGATTGCGTCGGGAATGCCGATCGGGTCCGGCTTCGGCGGAGGAAGCTCCTCCATCAGCCGCACCATGTCGTAGCCGAGATAGCCGAATAGGCCGGCGGCCATGGGCGGCAGCCTCTCGGGCAATTCGATGCGGCTCTCGGCCAGCAGCGCGCGCAAGGAAGCGAGCGGCGCTTCGGAACAGGGAGCGAAATTGTTGGGATTGGACCGTGCGGCGCGGTTGATCTCGGCCCCGGCGCCATTGGCGCGCCAGACCAGGTCCGGATCGAGACCGATGATCGAATAGCGCCCGCGCGTCACGCCGCCTTCGACCGATTCCAGCAGGAAGCTCATCGGCCGGCCGCCGGCCACCTTGAGGAAGGCCGAGACCGGCGTTTCGAGGTCCGCGACCAGCGTCGTCCACACGACCTGGGCCTCGCCCGCCGCATAGCGTTCGGCAAAAGCCTGCTCGGCGGGCTCGATCTGCATGCGCTCGGCTCAGTAGTCCGGCTCGCCGCCGGCGAACCGGCGCAACGCATCCTCATTGATGGTCACGCCGAGATTGGTTTCGAGCTGCGCGATATACTGGCCGAACAGGTCGTCCGCCACCGACTGGCGCAGCGCGTCCCCGTAACGCTTTGCTTCCGCCGATGCCGGATCGAAGGTCGGCACCTTGATCTCGGTCACGCGAAACACGATGCGCTCGGCGGAGCTCTGCCCCTGGGCGATGCCGGGCGCGTCCTTGGGGGTCTGAAACACCGCGTCGACGGCGCCGATGGACAGCGGCCCCGATGCATTGCCGCGCTTGAGGCCCCATAGGCTTTCGGCCTTGAGTCCGGATTGCGCGGCAAGCTCCGCAAGCGGCGCGCCGCTCTTGAGCTTGTCGATGAGCTCGGAGGCCTTGGCCGCCAGGCGCTGGGCAACCTGGTCGTCGCGCCAGCGGGCCTCGACCTGTTGCTTGACTTCGTCGAGGCTGCGGTCGCGCGAAGCGATAATCGCGGCGACGTCGTACCAAACGAAGCCGCCGCCCGGAAGCTGCAGCGCTTCGTTGTCGACGCCGACGTCGGAGCCGAACGCGGCCGAAATCACGTCGACGCCGGAAGGCAGGTCCTTGATCGGCGCGGCATCCGGCCCCCGGCCGGAGCGGTCGGTCTCGAAGTTGCGGGCGGTCAGCTTGTACTTTTGGGCGATCTCGTCGAGGTGCAGCCCGGCGGCGCGGTCATCTTCGATCTTGTCGCGCAGATCGAGCAGTTGCGGGCGGGCTCGGTCCACCGCGATCTGCTGCTTGATCTCGGCCGCGACCTCTTCGTAAGGGCGCGCGTGTCCCGCCTCGATCTTGGTGACGTGCACCAGCACCGTGCCGAAGCGTCCGGCAACCGGCGCGCTGACGCCTCCATCGGGAACCGCGAACGCGGCGTCGGCGACGGCGTGGTCGAGCAACTCGGATTTGGTGACGAGGCCGAGATCCACGTCCTGCGGTTTCAAGCCGCGCTCCGCGACGAGATCCGCGAAGCTCAAGCCCTTGCCGATGCGATCCGCCGCGGCTCGCGCCTCCTCGGCATTGGGGAAGACGATCTGCTCGACCCGGCGTTTTTCCGGAGTTCCGTAGTGGTCGCGGTGATCCTCGTAATAGCGGCGCGCATCGGTTTCCGAGACTTCGACGGTCCGGGCCATATCCTGGGCGGACAGTGTCAGGATCGCGACCTTGCGATATTCGGGCGCGCGGAATTGGGCTTTGTGCTCATCGTAATATTTGCCGATCACTTCCGGGGTGGGCGCGGCGATATCGCCGGCCTGGGCGCGATCGAGCACGACATAATCGATGGTGCGCTGCTCGTTCTGATAGCGATTGACGGCATCCGCCAAGGTTTTCGGCGCGGCGAGACCGCCGCTCACCGTATCGGCGATCTCACGGCGAAGCGCGACGCGTCGCTGCTCGGCCGCATAACGGGCCTCGGTGAAGCCGGCGGTCCGGATCATTTGCTGGAACCGAAACGGGTCGAACTGCCCGGTCGGTCCGAGAAAGTTCGTATCTGCGGTAATCTCGCGGGCAATCTCCGCATCGGAGAGATTGAGCCCGAGCTGGCGCGCCCGCTCGTCCAGGGAGGCTTCCGTCATGAGCCGACCGAGCAGCTGCCGCTCGAGGCCGAGCGCGCGCGCCTGATCCGCGGTGATGGGCCGGCCGAGCCTGCGGCCGAGCTGCTGTAGGTGCTCGTTGTAGGCGTGCCGGAACTGCTCGATGCCGATCTCCGTCGAGCCGACCTTGGCGAGGCTCGACCGGCCGAAGCCGCGAAAAATGTCGCCGATGCCCCAGACCGCGAAGCTGAGCGCCAAAAACCCGAACATGCCGGCCATGACCAGCTTGCCGAGCCAATGGCCGGAGGCTTTGTGTATACCTCGGAGCATGATCCTGCGATCGGGTGAGAGCGGTCGGCCGCAAGGGCCGGTCCCGCGAGGCGGCGCATCATAAGGATCGCGGTGGCGGCCCGCAACCGGCCCGCCAGGACTCTTCCGCGCAGCTTGGCGCTCTGCTAAGCGCTCGCAGGATTTCGCCTAAGCGGGCCGAGAAAGGGAAACGCAGATGCCGAGCCGGCGTCCGCTCGTCGCGGGCAATTGGAAGATGCACGGCCTGAAGGCTTCCGTCGCGCAGTTCGAAGGGATCCTGCGCGGATGCACCCGGGTGCGAGGCGACGTCGACCTGATGGTCTGCCCGCCGGCGACCCTGATCGCGGCGTTTGCCGCGGCGGCCGAAGGCTCGCGCGTCGCCATCGGCGGCCAGGATTGCCATGCCGAACCATCGGGCGCCCATACCGGGGATATCTCCGCGGAGATGCTGGCGGATGCCGGCGCGCGCGCGGTGATCGTCGGCCATTCGGAACGCCGGACCTATCACCGCGAAACCGATGCGGATGTGCGCGGGAAGGCACTGGCCGCCCGCCGGGCCGGGCTCGTTGCGATTGTCTGCATCGGGGAGACCCAGGCGGAACGCGCCGCCGGTCAAACCCTCGCGGTCGTCGAGCGGCAGCTTGCAGGCTCGGTGCCGGATCGGGCGCAGCCCGACCATCTCGTGATCGCCTATGAGCCGGTGTGGGCCATCGGCACCGGCCTGACCCCGACCGCAACCGATATCGAGGAGGTTCACGGCATGATCCGCGAGCGACTGGCGACGCGGTTCGGTCGTCCCAGCGAGGACATGCGGGTGCTGTACGGCGGGTCGGTCAAGTCGGACAACGCCCGCGAGTTGCTCGCGGTCGGGGGCGTCGACGGCGCGCTCGTCGGCGGCGCCAGCCTGAAAGCCGAGGAGTTTCTGGCCATCGCGACGGCGTATGCATGAGGCGGGGCCAATACCGATCCTATTTACAAGGCACGCGATTCGGCGGCTGTCCGAGCGAAACATACGGACGGAATGGGTTGAGCGGGCAATCAGGGATCCCGATCGGGAAATCCCTGATCCGACAGACCCTGGACTAACCCGGGCATACAAACGGGTGCCGGAGGCCAATGGCCGTGTCCTGCGCGTGGTATACTCGGCGATGGCCCAAGGTGGCGTTTCGGTGATTACCGCATTCTTTGATCATGCTGCACACTGACCGATCAGGCAGGCTTGGCAAATGACCGATCCAGCGACCGAAATCGAGATCGATGAACAAGCCGATGCGGCTTATGTTCGAGTGGCGGCAAGGTCGGTAGAGCGGACCGAGGAAATTGCCGATGGTATTCTCCTCGATTTCGACGCTGACGGCGAATTGGTAGGGGTCGAGGTCCTGGGTCTTCAGGGTCGGGTGCGCGGCGGCGATCGCAATTCCTATCTCAATGGATTAGTCGCCGGACTGAAGCTGTTGCCGGCTCGAAGCGCTGCCGAATAACCTTGGTCGCCGGCGTCGCAGCACGTCCCGATCTCGGCGAGGCAGATGCGAGTTCGCGGGGTAGCCATCCCGCGGGGGATCGTGTAGAGAGCCGCGACTTCCTATATGCGGGACTTCGGAACCCGGCGGGGCGCGGCCGGTATTCCGGCTTTGATCGAGATTCGCGGATGCAGACCGTCATTATCGTGATCCACCTCATGGTCGTGCTGGCCATGACCGGCGTCGTCCTGTTGCAGCGCTCCGAAGGCGGAGGGCTCGGCATGGGCAATACCGGCGGGTTCTTGACCAGCCGTGGCAGCGCCAACGTACTGACCCGCACCACCGCGACCCTTGCGGCCGTGTTCTTCGCCACCAGCCTGGTGCTCTCGATCCTCGCCGGCTGGGACCGCAAGCCGCATTCGATCCTGGAAGGGACGAATCCCGCTCCCGCCGGGGTTCCGCAGCCGCTTGCGCCGGGCGGGCGCGGCGTTCTCGACACGCTGCGCCAACAAGGCCAGCCGTCGGGGCAGCAAGGCCAGCCGCCCGCTCCCGCCGCGCCGGCCGCGCCGGCGCCGGCCGGGCCGCAGGTGCCGCAATCGAAATAGCGGGGATATCCAGAGGGCCGGTTTCCGGCCCTCCGGCTAATCGAGGGTAGCCGGTTAAAGGTTGGGCCCCATGGCGCGGTACGTGTTCATCACCGGCGGCGTGGTCTCCTCCCTCGGGAAAGGTTTGGCATCGGCGGCGCTCGGCGCGCTGCTGCAGGCGCGCGGTTATCGCGTGCGCTTGCGCAAGCTCGACCCCTATCTCAACGTCGATCCCGGCACGATGTCGCCTTACCAGCACGGCGAGGTCTTCGTCACCGACGACGGCGCGGAGACCGATCTCGATCTCGGCCATTACGAGCGTTTCACCGGCCGTCCGGCGACCCGCCAGGACAACATCACCACCGGCCGCATCTACCAGGAGATCCTCGCCAAGGAACGCCGCGGGGACTATCTGGGCGCGACCATTCAGGTTATCCCCCACGTCACCAATGCCATCAAGGAATTCGTTCTCGAGGGCAACGAGGGGTTCGATTTCGTCCTGGTCGAGATCGGCGGCACCGTGGGCGACATCGAGGGGCTGCCGTTTCTCGAGGCGATCCGCCAGCTCGGCAACGAGCTGCCGCGCCGCCATGCGATCTATATCCACCTCACCTTGTTGCCGTTCATCCCGAGCTCCGGCGAGCTGAAGACCAAGCCGACCCAGCATTCCGTCAAGGAGCTGCGCTCGATCGGCATCCAGCCGGACATCCTGCTGTGCCGGACCGATCGAGGAATCCCGCGGGACGAGCGGCGCAAGCTCTCGCTGTTCTGCAACGTGCGCGAAAGCGCGGTGATCGAGGCGCGCGACGTCGACAATATCTACGCGGTGCCGGAGGCCTATCATGCGGAGGGCCTGGATTCTGAGCTGCTCGATGCGTTCGGCATCGTCCCAACGCAAACCCCCGAGTTGGACCGCTGGCGGCTCATCAACGAGCGCGTCCGCAATCCGGAAGGCGCGGTCACGATCGCGGTGGTGGGCAAATATACCGGCCTCAAGGACGCCTATAAGTCGCTGATCGAGGCGCTCTCCCACGGCGGCATCGCCAACAAGGTCAAGGTCAATCTCGACTGGATCGAAAGCGAAGTGTTCGAGCGCGAAGACCCGGCACCGTTCCTCGAGCACGTCAACGGCATTTTGGTGCCCGGCGGCTTCGGGCAGCGCGGCGCCGAGGGCAAGATCCGCGCGGCGCAATTCGCGCGCGAGCGCCGGGTACCCTATTTCGGCATCTGCTTCGGCATGCAGATGGCGGTGGTCGAGGCGGCACGGAATCTATGCGGGATCGAGGAAGCGAATTCGACCGAGTTCGGCCCGACTTCCGCGCCGGTTGTCGGCCTGATGACGGAATGGCTCAGGGGCAATGCGCTCGAGAAGCGCCGCGCGGACGGCGATCTCGGCGGCACCATGCGGCTCGGCGCCTATCCGGCGCGGCTGCAGCCGGGGAGCCATGTCGCCGCGATCTACGGAGCGACCGAGATTTCCGAGCGCCACCGCCACCGCTACGAGGTCAACACCAACTACAAGGGCCGGCTCGAGCAGCA
>VAZU01000160.1 GCA_005884745.1 Alphaproteobacteria bacterium | reverse complement strand
CCTACCGGGACGGCCGGCTGCAGATGCTGCGCGCCTGAGCCGCATCGTAGGGTGGGCAAAGGCACGCGAATGCGCGCCGTGCCCACCTCATGAATGGTGGGCACGCTTCGCTTTGCCTACCCTACGATTCTGCGTGTGCGCGCTTACGACGCCGAACGCTTGTCCACGAAGCGGATCGCGAACGGGCGGCCGGCGAGCGCGCCGCCCAGCCCGCTGCTGAAAGCCAGCGGCGTGCAGCGCTCGACCGCGGCCTCGACCGCGTCCCAATAGGCCTGCCGCGTCTGCTCGGGAAGTCCCGGCGTCACATAGGTGACGCGAGGTTTGCCGAAGATTTCGCCGTTGCGTTTGAAGCTCAGGCGCACCGAGAGCTGGGTGCCTGGCCGGGAGTCCTCCTTGCCCGGCGGTACCCAGCAGCTGCGCAACGCGGCGAACACGGCCCGGATGGTGCCGAGCCCTTCCGCAGCCTCGCCATCGGCCTCGTCCGGGCCGGGAGCTGCATCGGACTCGCGATCCCGGCTCTCGATGGTCAACTGCAGCTGCTCGCTGAAGGGATATTCGAGTTCCGGCGTGCAGGGACGATGGCGGAACACGCCGCAGACCTGATGGAAGGGACGATAGATGCACGGACGCCCGTCGAGCACGCTGCATACCAGCGCATGGCCCGATCGCGGCGAAACGACCAAAGCCGCCAGGAAGGCGGCGGCGCCGACGAGGACCTTCGCATGAGCCTGGAGGCGAGCTCGCATCGACCCACAAATAAGCGTCGGCTTGCGCCGCAACCAGGGGTACCCTGCGCTCCGCAGCGGAAGTCTCAATCGGTCCAATCGAGCAGGGGACCGCCGTAGGCGCGGCAGCGTTTCAAGCAGGAAAGATCGCAGCGATCGGTCGCGTCCCTGCAGTCGTTCAGCCAATTGTCGTTGACGCACGCAATGAACACGCCGCCGCAGTGCGCTTGGCAGGTCCGCCAGCATGCGTCGGAGACGCGCACCGTGGTCGAGAGGCTCAGGCACTTCGGCGTGCGGCAATGCAGCTTCGATTCCGGCACGAGCGGCTGCTGCAGGTTCCAGCGCTCGCCGGCGCCGGCTAGCGATGCTGCGGCGAATGCCAGCAATAATCCGGTCGCCAGAGCGCGCTTCATGCCCCCGCCCCCGTCCCCCGTACCCCGTACCCCGTACCCCGTACCCCGTACCCCAACGGCAAGGCCTATTGAATCCCGCAAGCCGCCGTCGGGCAAGCGTGCCGGTGCAAAGCCCTGTATCAACGGAAACGGCCCCGGCGCAAGCGCCGATGGGGCCGCATGGACCCCACCCGAAACGTTCGTGTCTTAAGGGCGTGCTATTTCGACCCGAGATAGACCGTGGTCTCGAATTGGTACCCGCAGGTCTCGCAGGTCCATAAATGGCGGACGCAACGCTCATTGACATGCTCCGACCATTCCGGAGCCAGCAGAGCATCGCCGCATTGTGCGCAGGGAGTGAAGTAACGGGGCCGGGCCTGTGTCGGCGTAGCCGTACTGAGCCGCATGGGCGAAACCTCCCTAGTACCTCCCCCGTCTAACGCGCATCGTACCCGGCTTTTGTGGCATTGCCATGACGTGGGGTGATGTTCGTTACGAAAATCTTTTCCGCGACTGCGCAATCGAATCCATTCGTGCGGCGCTGCACAAATCCGCTTTACGGAATCCAAACGGAAATTTGGGCTCGATTGTTGCAGCACACAAGAAAACCGCCGGCGGTGCAGGGGACAGAGGTCAGTCGTCAGTGGTCAGGGATGCTTACCCAAATCCGCTGACCGTTTTCTGACTTCTGACCTCTGACTTCTGACGACCTGTCACTTACTGCCCTTTGACGACCTGGCCGCGAATTTCGCCGCCCTTGTTTGCGGCGGTGTGAATGTTGAAATACCAACGGCCCGCCGTCAGGTCGGCTGCCTGTGCGTCGGTCAAGGTAGCCGAGCCCTTGATCGGGCTGGCGGCGCTGCCGGTCACCGGAACGACCACTCCGGCGTTCTGTCCGGCGACCGCCGGACCATGAAAATGCGCCGCAGTCGCGTCGCCGGTCAGTCCGGAATAATTCGCGGTGTAATTCAGCGACTTGCTTGCCGTATCGTAGGTGGCACTCAAGGTGCCGCTGCCCTTGCTCTCGACCGCCGGCACTTCGTTGGAGGCCTTCAGTTCGGCCTTGAACGCAACGGTTTCGGCGAGCGCCGCCGGTCCCAAGACCATGGCCGCAGAAAGCCCAAGGCCGGCGAACGCCGTACGGAACATCGTGTGCATTTCGGATCCTCCCAATGGCTCGGGCAAGCTGCCCGTAGCTCTAACACCGCAATGCGCATTCTATTGCGTGCGCAGGGCGGTGTCGCGGCCGGCGGCGCTTCGCTTGAGCCATCTTTGTAGCCCGGATGGAGCGGTGCGAAGCGCCGCATGATCCGGGGAAGGCAGCCCCGGATTACGCTTCGCTCCATCGGGTTACGGTTGCTATGGCGTCAGTCGTCGTTCGAGGCGTTGAGCTCGTCGACGCGCAGCACGGCCGGCGCGGGTAGTTGCCGGACGCCCGGCGCGCCGTGATCGGAAAATTCGATTCCAGCGGCTTCGAACGCGCGCTGCAACACCGGAGCAGTCGTGCGCGGCACGGATTTCTCACCCTCGAAGTCGCGTACGACGAAAACTTTGATGCCGGCGGCGGATGCGAGACGATCTTCGCTCCAATTGAGAAGTCCGCGGGCGGCACGGCATTGGGCGGGGGTCATGGCCGGCTACATAGCCATCCTGCGCCGCGATCGCCATAGCCGGCTCGACCGCCTGCGTCCGCTCGGCCTCGTGCCGCCACAATGACGGCGCGCGGCGGCCATATTGTCGTCGTTCCGCGCGGCCAGGATCGCGATGACGGGGAGATTTCGCGGAGGCGCATCATGTCGGCGCACATCTCACGCGAGCATCGACTGCTCGGCTTCGATCCTCTGGAATGGCTGATGCTGGTCGTGGCCGTCGTGCTGCTCGGGCTGGTCGCGCTCGCCATCTGATCCCCGATACACGAGAGCCCGGACGACCGGAGGCCGCCTCCGGCTTGCGACAGAGCGCACGGCGGCTTCTCAGAGCAGGCGAGCAATCAAGGCTCCGGCCAAGGCCGCGGCGGCGGCCGCAGCTCCTCATAGGCCCGAGCCATGCCGAGCACCCCGAGATCATCGAACCGATGCCCGACGATCTGCAGCCCGATCGGCAGGCCTTCCGGGTCATAGCCGGCGCAGATCGAGACGGCTGGCTGCTCCGACATGTTGAACGGCGCGGTAAACGCTACGTGCTCCAGCGCGTGTTCGGGGTCGGAGCCCGGCGCCGGCTCCTCGGCACCATACGCCGTGATCGGCGAGGTCGGGCTGAGCAGGAAGTCGTAGCCCTGAATCGCGGCGACCGCCTTCTCGCGCAGCAGCATGACTTGTCCAAGCGCGCGGATGACATCGATCGCGGTGAGTCTCTCGGCGCGCCGGCACCAGGCGCTGATGAACGGCAAAACCTTGGCTTGCCGCTCGTGGCTGAGCAACTGCACGTCCGCCAGCAGTCGCACCTGGAAGAAGCGGTCGAGGCCTTCGTGAATCTCCTGGGTGATGAAGGGAGCGACCGGTTCGACCGTCGCACCGGCAGCCTCGAAGGCCGCGGCGGCTTTCTGCACGGCGGCGCTCACGGCCGGCTGCACCTTGAGGCCCGCACCGATGTCGAGCACCAGGCCGAGCTTCCTGCCCTTCACGTCGGGCGACGGCAGGCCCGCCCAGTCGCGCGGCTCGTAAGGCAGCGACATGTAATCCCGCGCATCCGGCTTCGCGAGCTCGCGCAGCAGGAGCGCGGCATCGCGCACATTGCGCGTCATCGGACCGGTCACCCGGCCGAGATACGGCGGGTAGATCGGCACCCGGCCGAGGCTCGGTTTCAGCGCAAAGATGCCGTTATAGGCCGCGGGCAGGCGCACCGAGCCGCCGATGTCGGTTCCGAGCGCCAGCGGGCCATAGCCGGCGACGATGCCGGCGCCCGCGCCCGAGCTCGAGCCGGCCGTGTTGCGCGCAAGATTCCAGGGATTGCGGGTGACGCCGTGGAGGCTCGACACGCCGGATGCGAGCATGCCGTAGTCCGGCATGGTGGTCTTGCCGAGCAGCACGCATCCGGCTTCCCGGACGCGCGCGGAAGGCGGCGCGTCGGCTGCAGCCGGCGTCATATCGCCCGCCGCGGTGCCGAGCGGCGTCGGCACCCCCTTCGTCGCGATATTGTCCTTGATGGTGATGGGCACGCCGTCGAGCGGACTGAGCGGTTCGCCCGCGCGCCAGCGCCGCTCCGAGCTCGTCGCCTGCGCCAGCGCGCCGACCGCATCGATGACGTACATCGCGTGGATCTTCGGCTCCCACGCCTCCATGCGGGTGAGCGCGGCCCGGGTCACCTCGACCGGCGACACTTGGCGGGTGCGGTAGGCGGTCGAGAGCTCCGCAGCGCTCAGATCGTGGAGCGTGGCCATGGTTTCCTCCGGCAATCGCTAGATATCGTTACGGCCGGCGCGAGCGGGGAACGAAATTTCTTATCAGTGTCGCAGCCGCACGAGAGCCGCGCTCGCTCCGGGTACATCGACGAGAACGTGCCCGCTCGCGAACTGTAGCATTTCGGGGGCCGCAGGTGCCCAGCGGCCGGATGCATCGATGCTCGCGCCGCCGAACGTCAGTCCGGTCGCGGCCTCCAGGCTCGGCGCGGCGAGCCGCATTGCGGAAGCCGCCGCGAAGCGCCGCCCAAACGCGCAGCGAGCCGTCGTCCGCGCGTGCTGCGAAGCTCGCGAGGTTGAGATCGGCCTTCAGCCGCGCCGGGACCAGCGCCCCGCGCGCGGCCTGCGCGAACAGCAGCATGCCGTAGTGGAGCGGCTGCGCATGATGCGGCGCGGCGCTTCCCGCGATCGGCGTGTAGACCTTGTCGGGGCCGCCATGGAAATTGACGCCGGCGCCGCCGGCCGCCGCGACCTGGAACATCAGCTCGGCGCCCCACAGCGCCGCGCCCAGCGTGTCGCTGACACCCGGCCGGCCGCCGGCGTAGACCGAGTTCGTCTCCGCGATCCGATAGGGCAGGCGATAGGTGCGGCCAAAACCTTCGAGCTTGCGCAGCACGGGCTCGATCTGCGCGGCGGAGCCCAGCAGCTTCGGCAGCGTCACGCCCTGATCGGTCGCCGGCCCGGCTGCATAATAGTGCCGCGTCAGCAGCACGAGGTTTTCAGGCTCCGCGTCGGCGAACGCCTTTATCCAGTCGGTCTCGGCGGCGACGTCCGGCCCGGCGAAGCGCGCATCCGGCACGCGCGCATGGATCGCCGCGTGGAATTTTCGCCATTCCGCAACGAAGGCTTGGACGTCGTAGCTCGCGGGCCGCACGGCCGACCAGCGCCCGAAACCGTCCGGCTCGTTGCCGATCTGGAACGCGATGAGCTTCGACCCGAGCGCGCGCGCCACATAGGCGGCTTCGTTGGCAGCGCGCTCCGGCGTGTTGTCGGCGAGGTTGAGGCCGTGGATGAGCCGCCAATCCAATGCGCTCATGAACGCCGCGAGCCGATCGACGGCGGCCGGCGTGATGACGTACCGGCCGGTTTGACTCGCCGCGCCGGTTTCCCACGCCGTGCGCTCGCTGGTGTTGCCGCCGATGCGGATGATTCCCCGCGCGCCGAGCGCGCGGATGAGACCGAGCAGCGAATAATTGTCCGGCGTGAAATAATCCGGCGCGGCGACGAGGGCGGATTCGTAGCTCAGCCCGATGAAATCCGCCGCTATGGCGCGGCCGGGATCCTCATAGGCGATGGTGACGCTCGCCGGAACCGCGGCGTCGGCTCGCGCGGACGTGCGCGCGAGCAAGGTGCTGCCGGCAAGCGCGAGGAAGCTGCGGCGATCGAGCACGGCGCCTCGAAATATCTGCCCCGCCGTAACCGGGCGCTCAGCTTACGATCTTGCCTGCGCTTGCGGTAGGCGCCGATGCGAAGAGCGAACGAGGCGGGATTCCACGTGGGATCGTGCATCGAGCCGCAGCGTCAGGCAGAAGGCTGCGCCGCCGCTGTGCAGGAACGCACCGAGCGGCGTCTCCCGCACGCAATAGCCGCGCTGCTCGAGCTCGGCGCGCAGCCGTCGACCGCAGCCCGGCAGCACGATCGTGTCGTCCAGGACGACCGCATTGGCCGACAACCGGCAGGCATCCTCGGCCGTGAGCTCGATCCGGTCGGCCGGATCGACCCGCTTGAGGATCGCGGCTCTGGCGGCCGCCGTGAACGCGCCCGGAAAATACACAAGCTCGCCCCGGGGCATCGCGGAGAGCGCCGTGTCGAGATGATAAAACCGCGGATCGACGAGCTCCAGCGGAATGACTTCCACGCCGAAGGTCGCCTCGACGGCATCGCGGGCATGCACATCCGAGCGCCGGCCGTATCCCATCCAGAACAGATTGCGCGCGTCGTCCCAGACACAGTCCCCGGCGCCCTCGAGGACGAGCCCGTCCGGCAACGTCCTGACCGCGTCGAGGATCCCGTGGGCCTGCAGTGCCCGGAACGCGGCGTCGAAATGCGGCTCTTCCGGCTGTCGCTCCGGATGACGGAAGCGCGCCAGCAGCGCGGTACGATCGAGGACGACCGCCGCGTTCGCCGTGAACACCAGGTCCGGAAGGCCCTGCACGGGGGGCACGAGCTCGATCGCCGCGCCGAGTTCGCACAAGGTTTGGTGCAACGCCGCCCATTCCTGCCACGCCGCCGCGCCGAGCGCGTGATCGTTGCGCGCCCAGTTTTCCGGGTCCATCCACGGATTGATCGCATAGGTGACGGCGAAATGCGCCGGCCGGCACATGAGGAAGCGCGCTTGCGGCTGGGACGACGTCATGCCGGCTCATCACCTGGTCGCGACGCGTCCCACGCAAGACGATTCGCCGGCGCCGATCAAGCTTTCATGGAAGATGGTGCGGAGGCTTCCCCAACGGCCGCGCCCGCGCTGCGGCGCCGGGGTGATGAGCGGCCCGAGACATGGGTGACATTTCGTACCGGACACATGGGTGACACTTTCCGCTTTCGGGCGGGAGGCGTCGATGCCGTGAAAAGCGAGTCTCCGGGCCGGACATGTTTTACTTGGCGAGCCCGGTGGGACTCGAACCCACGACCCCTTGATTAAAAGTCAAGTGCTCTACCGGCTGAGCTACGGGCTCCGAGCGGCGTGTGTAGGAGCGGGTCCGGGCCCGGTCAATAGCCACACCGGCGGTTTCCCGGCAGGAATCCCGGATGCTCCGATGAACCCTGCCGAGGGCACCCCGCCTGCCGGGCGTGCGATCAACATGTTCCGTTCGGGCACGGTCGCGCCCGGAAATACAATATTGACGGCGCGAAACGACCGGGATGCACCGAGAAACAATTGTGGTAAGCTGCAGTTCCCATCGCGGCGACGGAGCAGTACTGACGGCATCTTATGCTGGTTGCAGCATTTATCAGTAGAGATGCTGCGGTTGTTGCCGGGTACAGTAGGCGGATCGCATGCCCTCACGTCAGGACAACCGGCGCAGCCTTTCGGCCTCCGACAAGCTGGCGCTGCTGCGCAGGCATCCGTTGTTCGGAGCCATCGCGCCGGAATTGCTCGAGCGGCTGAGTTCGTATGCGACGACGCGGGCGGTGCATCGCGGCGACAGCATCTTCGCCAAGGGCGATCCCGGCAACAGCCTGTATGCGGTGTGCGCCGGAACGGTGAAGATCAGCGTTCCGTCCGCGGACGGCAAGGACGCCGTGTTCAACCTGGTCGGCGAAGGCGAGATTTTCGGGGAGATCGCGCTGCTCGACGGCCGGCCGCGCACGGCGGACGCGACCGCCATGACCGACTGCGAGCTCATGGTGATCGAGCGCCGCGATTTCCTCGATCTGGTGCGCAGCCAGCCGGAGATCGCGCTCAAGCTGATGGAGGTGCTGTGCGCCCGGTTGCGTCACACCTCCGAGCAGGTCGAGGACGTGCTGTTCCTGGACCTGCCGGGACGGCTGGCGAAAATCCTGCTGCAATTGACCGAGACGGCCAAGCTTCCCCAGGCGCGCAGAGTGGCGATCACCCAGCGCGAGATCGGGCAGATGATCGGCATGTCGCGCGAGAGCACGAACAAGCAATTGCGCGACTGGGAGGACCGCAACTGGGTCCGGCTCGAGCGCGGCGGCGTCGTGGTGCTCGAGCCCGACGCGCTCGCCGCGCTCGCCCGCGCGCGCTCCGAGGACTGAACAGGAGAGCCGTAGCCTGGATGAAGCGGAGCGAAAACCGGGCGACTTGCCGCAGACCCAACGTTACGTCGTTCCTTGCTGATCCGGTCGCATCCGGCGCACGATCCCGATGACGAGATACGCAGCCAACCAGCCGATAGGAATCGGGCCGAGACCCAACAACGCCGCAGCGGGCCATTGGTAGGATCGTATCCGCTGCATTTCCCTTTCCCGTTGCTCACAGACCTCCGATCCGGGACCCGACGTTTCGTTGTTCAAGCACTGGTAAAGCCTGGAGATGGCATCTTCACCGGCAGATTCGCTCCAGCGGTTTCCAAGTTGGTAGCCCCAAAAGCCGCCGGCCAATGCCCACACCAATGAGATCGCGATGCCGATTGCTTGCCGACGGTTGAGTCGAAACTGCATCTCAGCTCCTCCGTTTTCGCCGCCGGCTTGCCTCAAGCACCCTGATTCGTATCCCGTCGTCCGCATTCCCCCTCGCTCCGTGCGGGCTGAACCTCATATCCTGCCCTCCTCGACCGCGTGACAGGCGACGGGACCCGCCGCGTTCCATGCCACGAGCGCCGGGCGCTCGGTCTTGCAGCGGTCATCGGCGAACGGGCAGCGCGGGTGGAAGCTGCAGCCCTTCGGCGGATCGACCGGGTCGGGGACCTCGCCCTCGACCGGCTTGCGCTGCCGGCCCGACATCTCGAGGTCGGGCACCGCATCGAGCAGCATGCGCGTATAGGGATGCCGCGGGGCACGGAACAACGCGTCCGCCGCGGCGATCTCGACCAGACGTCCGAGATACATCACGCCGATGCGGTGCGCCATGTGGCGCACCACCGCGAGATTGTGGCTGATGAAGAGATAGGTGAGGCCGAACCGGTCCTGCAGGTCGCGCATCAGATTGAGGATCTGGGCCTGGACCGAGACGTCGAGCGCCGACGTCGGTTCGTCGCACACGACGAACGCCGGCTCCGAGGCGAGCGCCCGCGCGATGGCGATGCGTTGGCGCTGCCCGCCGGAGAACTGGTGCGGATATTTGCCGCCGTCGGCCGGATCGAGCCCGACGAGGCGCAACAGCTCGCCGACCCGCGCGGCGGTCTCCGGCCGGCTCGCGGCGAGCTGAAACGCGCGGATCGGCTCGGCGACGATATCGAGCGCCCGCCAGCGCGGATTGAGGCTCGCGTAGGGATCCTGGAACACCATCTGGATGCGCCGGCGCAGCCGTCTGCGTTCCGCCCCGCGCCGCCGGCCGTGCATCGGCATGGCATCGATGAAGACTTCGCCGGTCGTCGGCGGAACGAGGCCGACCACCATCTTGGCGACCGTCGACTTGCCGGACCCGGACTCGCCGACCAGCGCCAGGGTCTCCTTGCGGGCGATCTCGAACGACATGTCCGCGACCGCGACGACGACTTGGCGGGGCAGCCCCTCCAACACCCGAGTGAGCCAGGGGCTCGACACGTCGAAGATGCGGCCGAGATTTTCGGCTCGGACGAGGGGCGCGGCGGGCGCGACGGTCATGGCGGGCCCGCGAGCGTCGCCGGTTTCTCGCTCTGCGCGGACGGCGCCGGGTGGTAGAGCCAGCATGCCACCTGCGCTTTTGCGTGCGGGCGCAATTCCGGGCGGTGCATGGGGCACGGCGCAAACACGCGCGGGCAGCGCGGATGGAACGGGCAGCCGGGCGGGATCGCGGTCAGCCGGGGCATGGAGCCCGGGATCTGGACGAGGCGGTCGAGGCCGCCGTCGAGCTTCGGGATCGAGCCCATCAGCCCGCGCGTATAGGGATGCAGCGGCGCGCTCACCACGTCGCGAACCGGACCGATCTCGACGATCCGGCCGGCATACATCACGGCGACTCGATCCGCGGCTTCGGCGATCACCCCCATGTCGTGGGTGATCAGCAGGATCGCGGCGCGATGCCGGCGGGCGAGCCGTTTCATGAGTTCGATGATCTGCGCCTGCACCGACACATCGAGCGCGGTCGTCGGCTCGTCGGCAATGACGAGCTCGGGGTCGGCGGCAAGCGCCAGCGCCAGCACCACGCGCTGGCGCATGCCGCCGGAGAACTGGTGGGGATAATTGTCGAAACGGTGCGCCGGCGCGGGAATCCCGACTTCGGACAAGAGCGCGATCGCCCGCTCGCGCAATGCGGCGCCCCGCAGATCGCTATGGGTGGCGATCGTCTCGGTGAGCTGCTCGCCGATGCGGTAGAGCGGGTCGAGGCTGGTGAGCGGATCCTGGAACACCATGCCGATGCGCTTGCCGCGGATGCGGCGCATGGCGGGCGGATCGAGGTTGTCGATGCGCACCCCGGAAAGAAAAATCTCGCCGCCGGCGATCCGGCCCGGCGGCTCGATCAGGCCGACGATCGCCGTGCCGGTGACCGATTTGCCCGCGCCGGATTCGCCGACCATGCCCAGCACCTCGCCCGGCAGGATGTCGAACGACACGTCGTCGATCGCCACGAGCCGCGCCCGCCGGGTCGGGAACTCGACCCGCAGATTGCGGACGCTGAGCACGGGTTGCGTCATTGCAGGCGGGGATTGAGGGCGTCGCGCAGCCAGTCGCCCAGCAGATTGATGGCGACCACGAGCAGCGCCAGCGTGATCCCGGGAAAGATGGCGATCCACCATTCGCCTGCGAACAGGAAATTGTTGCCGATCCGGATCAGGGTGCCGAGCGAGGGCTGCGTCGGGGGCAGCCCGACGCCGAGGAACGACAGCGTCGCCTCGGTGATGATCGCGAGCGCCAGGTTGATCGTGGCGATCACCAGCACCGGGCCGATCACATTGGGCAGCACGTGCCGGAACAGGATCTTGGCCGGATGGATGCCGATCAGCCTGGCGGCGAGCACGTAGTCCTTGCTCTTCTCGACCAGGGTCGAGCCGCGCACGGTGCGGGCATATTGCACCCAGAACGACAGGCCGATCGACAGCACCAGCACCCAGAACTCCAGGGTCTCGTTGCGGTGCTCGCCGAACAGCGCGCGGCCGGTGCCGTCGATGAGCAGCGCGATCAGGATCGCCGGAAACGTCAGCTGCACGTCGGCGATGCGCATGATCAGCGCATCGAGAAAACCGCCGGCATAGCCCGCGATCAGGCCGAGCACGATCCCGAGCGCGGCCGCCAGCCCGACCGCGAGAACGCCGACGCCCAGCGAGATGCGCGAGCCGTAGAGGATCGTGGAGAGCACGTCGCGGCCCTGGTCGTCGGTTCCGAGCAGGTAGCCCGGATCGCCGCCGGCGAGCCAGGCCGGCGGCAGATGGGAATCCAGGAGATTGAGCTGTCTCAGGTCGAACGGATCGTACGGCGCGATCCAGGGCGCGAGAACGGCGGCCAGCACCAGCGCGACGGTGACGAGAGCGGCCGCGACGGTGATCTTGGAGCGGAGGAACGCGTGCAGGAGGTCGCTGTCGAGCGCGGCGGTGAGCCGGCCTTCCTGCCGCAGCGGCTGGAATTGCAGTTGCTCGACCATGGGCCTCACGCCACCCGGCGATCGATCCGGATCCGGGGATCGACCGAGACATAGAGCAGATCGACGACGAGATTGATGGTGACGAAAATGCCGGACACCAGCAGCAGGTAGGTGGACATGATGGGAATGTCGGCGTTCTGCACCGCCTGCAGGAACATCAGGCCCATTCCGGGCCACTGGAACACCGTCTCGGTGATGATGGCGAAGGCGATGATGGATCCGAGCTGGAGCCCGGCGATGGTGATCACCGGGACCAGCGTATTCTTCAGCGCATGGCCGAAATGGATCGCGCGGTCGCTCAGGCCGCGCGCACGCGCGAATTTGATGTAATCGGTCCGCAGCACTTCCAGCATTTCCGAGCGCACCAGCCGCATGATCAAGGTCATCTGGAACAGGCCGAGCGTCACGGCGGGCAGGATGATGGCCTTGAGGCCGGAGCCGGTCAGCAATCCGGTGCTCCAAAAACCGAGCTTGATCACCTCGCCTCGCCCGAACGACGGCAGGACCTGCAAGGTCACCGCGAACACGAAGATGAGCAGGATGCCGATCAGGAAGGTCGGCAGCGAAATGCCGATCAGGGAGACGGCCAGGAACAGCTTGGAGAGCCAGGATTGCCGGTTGAGCGCGGTATAGACGCCCATCGGGATGCCGAGCGCCAGGGAGAACAGGGCGGAGACGAACGCCAGCTCCATCGTCGCCGGGAACCGCTCGGCGATCAGCTCGGTGACCGGCCGTTTGAACTGGTAGGAGACGCCGAAATCGAACTGCAGCGCGTGCCACACGAAACGCACGAACTGCACCAGCACGGCATCATCGAGGCCGAGCGCCTGGCGCAGCTTCTCGCGTTCCTCGAAGCTGGTCTCGAGCCCGACCATCTGGTTGATCGGATCGCCGACGAAGCGGAACAGCGCGAACGCGATCAGGGCCACGACCAGCATGACCAGGACGGCTTCGAGCGCGCGGCGGACGACGAAGGCGAGCATGGGGCGTTACCCTCCCCTGGAGGGGGAGGGTCGGCGCGCGTAGCGCGCCGGGGTGGGGTGTTTTTTAGTTTCCGCTTCAAGAGGGAGCCGAGGCCGACGCTGGTGTTTCAGCGGTATCGCCTCTGTCTCGCGTGACCCATACAATTCGACATAAATCGCTTCAAGTAC
>VAZU01000416.1:1390-2624 GCA_005884745.1 Alphaproteobacteria bacterium | reverse complement strand
AGCCCTGACAAAGGCCATGCTCGATGCGGATCGGGCTCGATTGGACGACCTTACCTCCGATCAGCTCAGCTACGGGCATTCCAGTGGTAGGTTCGAGACCAAGGCGCAGTTCATCGACGTCGTCGCCGGCAAGAAGACGATCTACAAATCGATTGCCTTGTCCGAGCCGAAAGTCGCGGTTGCCGGCAACAATGCCATCGTGCGCCACGTGTTCTCCGGCGAAACCGAGAGCGAAGGCAAGCCCAGCTCGGCAAGGGTCGGCGTCCTGCAAGTCTGGCAAAAGCAGCAGGACGGCCGCTGGAAGCTGCTGGCACGGCAGGCATTCAAGCTCTGATCGGCCGGGCTCGCCACCTCGATCATTCCGGCGACGTCTCTCGCAGCAACGATCGGCACGGCACGGCGATCGCGCTGGAACCAGCACAAAAATCGGCCGGTTGAATTCTGAGATAGGGCAAGCCTATTGCAAATTCTTGCCGGTGGGCGCGGTGCGCAACCCGTCGACCAGGCGGTTCAGGGAGAACAATGGGCGCTTGTCCTCGATGCCGGGGCTCATCTCGTCGATTGCGGTTTCGAGATAGGCGATGAAACGCTCACGGTCGACGATCCCCTCCTGCACGAGGAACCGGCAGGTCAGCACGTGACACGCCAGGAAACCGGCGACAGCGGCCGACAGCGCCTGGGGATCGACATCTTTGTTCATGGCTTCCTCGCTTCGGCGCCGGCCCCGGACCACAAGGGCCTCGGGCGACGCCTTCGGCTGGTATCGTCCCGGCAGCACTATCACTTGTACGCTTTGTTCTCCAGCCTGCGTCAATTTCCAAATCTACCCGAATTCCGCAAGCGAGCGCAGTCCTGGACTTGCCGATCGGGTCGCGCGGCACACCGACGAGCGGATCTGCGCGCCTCGCGGCAATATGCCGCCAACCCGTTTGGCGCGCCCAAGGGTGGGGATAGACACTCGGCGCGCGGCGGCGCAACAATCGATCCGGCGCGGGCGTGGAGCCGTTGCAGCGGCGGAATGAGCGGTTGCGAGCCGGTTTGCACGGTGCGGATTTTCGGAAAAATCCGATTAGCGATAAGGAGACGGGCGATGGATATGGATTGGGTGGTGCATTATTTCGACCGCAAGCTCAACCGCGAAACGGTTTCGCGGCAATATAGCGCCAAAGAGGGCGCGTTGCGCAGCGCCTGCGATCTGATGCGCCGGCAATGCGACGTGCGATACATCGAAGGT
>VAZU01000416.1:0-1379 GCA_005884745.1 Alphaproteobacteria bacterium | reverse complement strand
CGCACCGCCGAGCGTCCGAAGGATTCCGCGTGAATCGCCGCGTGAATCGCCGCTTGGATCGCTCCCGAAGCGCCGTCGTTGCGTCATCCGGTCTTGAGCGAGCGTCGAACCTGTTCGGCCGGCCAGGTCGCGCCGGCTTCGATCACGCGCACGCGCGACCCATCCGAGCGATTGACGAGCGCATGCGAGCAGAATGCGTCGTCGATCGCCGCGATCTCCATCTCGGTGGTCGGCAGCCATTGCAAGGTTTGCGGCAAGTCGCCCGGCCAGATCCGCCATCGAGAGCCGTCGCCGAGCTCGACAATGTCGCTCTTGTCGTGACGTTTGATCCGCATGTCTGCACCTCTCTCGGCCGCACCCATGATCAAATCGTCGGCGCGTTACAGCGACGCGCCGTCGCACCAACCGGGTATATACATAGTGATTGCAAGCCGCAATTCACAGGCCAGCCGCGCATGGGTCTCTCGAGCCAGCATCCAAACCGCGGCGTACCGGCTGTCGCCATCCTCGAGATCGCGGGCGGCCGCAATGGAATATTCGCAGCATCTGCGCGGCCGCTGCTGGCGCAAACAGGTGCGCCCTCGATCGCCGCCGCTTGCCCCGATCTTTACAAAGCGCGGCTCATCCCCGATAGAGGCGAACGCGTCGGGCTTCGAAACGGCCCAGCGCCCAGACTATTCCGGGATCGTCGACAATGCTGCAACCAGATTCCACGGCCGCGTCCGATCTGCTCTACCAAGTCGAGGACGGCATCGGCCGCGTCACCTTCAACCGGCCGCAGGCGCGCAACGCCTTGACGTTCGCGATGTACGAGCGGCTCGCGCAGATTTGCGAGGCGGCGGACGGCGATCGTTCGCTCAAAGTGCTGATCCTGACCGGGCAGGGCGACAAGGCGTTCGCGGCCGGCACCGACATCAATCAGTTTCGCGGCTTCAAGACGCCGCAGGACGCGCTCGACTACGAATCCCGGATCGACCGCATCCTGAGCGCGCTCGAGGCGTGCCGGGTGCCGACCATCGCGGCGATCGCGGGCGCCTGCACGGGCGGCGGCGCCGGCATCGCCGCGTGCTGTGACCTGCGCATCGCCGCCGCCAACGCCAAGTTCGGATTCCCGATCGCCCGAACGCTGGGCAATTGCCTGTCGATGGCGAGCCTGAGCCGGCTGGCGGCGCTGATCGGCCCGGCGCGGGTCAAGGATCTGGTGTTCACGGCGCGGCTGTTGGAAACCGCCGAAGCCGCCCGCATCGGCCTGTTGAACGAGGTGGTCGACGACCTGCCGGCGCTGCAGCGGCGCACCGAGGAGCTGGCGCGGCTGATCGCGGGCAATGCGCCGCTCACCCTGCGGGCGACCAAGGAGGCGCTGCGGCGGCTGCAGATGC
>VAZU01000103.1:2400-8731 GCA_005884745.1 Alphaproteobacteria bacterium | reverse complement strand
GTGGTCGTGGATTCCGGCTCTCGCGCTTCGCACTCGGCCGGAACGACGACGCCGAAAATAAAGGACACCCCATGCCCCGCATTCCCGACCTCGTTCTCGAAAAGCTCAGTGCCGAGCAGCGGCGCGCCTATGACGCCATCGTGGCCGGGCCGCGCGGCCGGGTGGTCGGCCCGTTGAGGGTGTGGCTGGAAAGTCCGCAGCTTGCCGACCATGCCCAGGCGCTCGGCGCGTTCTGCCGGTTCGGCACCAGCCTGCCGCCGCGGCTTTCCGAGCTCGCCATCATCACGACGGGCGCCTTCTGGCGCGCCAGCTTCGAGTGGCACGCGCACGCCCCGATGGCGATCAAAGCCATTCTCGCGCGCGGACGAAGCGGCGGTTCACGCGTTTGCCCGCGAACTGATCGAAACCCGCCGTGTGTCGGACCAGACGTTTCAACGCGCCGTCGACGTGCTCGGACTCGCGGGCGTGGTCGAGCTCGTCGGCATTCTCGGCTATTACAGCCTGGTCTCGCTGACGCTCAACGCGTTCGAGGTGCCGGTCCCGCCGGGCGCGCCGGAACCGTTCGCGGGCGGCAAATAGCTGACTAAGCACAGCGAACTGTGGGGAGACGGGTGCCATGGACGCGAGGCGCAGAAAAATTCTGATCGGCGCCGCCCTCGGGCTCGGAACCGCGCTCCTGCGGCCGACGCTGGGCCGCGCGCAGCAGCCCGGGCTCGGCCGCGACCGGCTGGTGCTGCTCGGCACCAAGGGCGGTCCGCGAGTCACCTCCTATGCGCCGACGCCGAGTTCGAACCTGATCGTCTACCGCAACGTGCCGTATGTGATCGACGCGGGCTACGGGGTCACCTTCAAGCTGGTGGAGGCCGGCCTGCCGCTGCCGGCGCTGCGCTACATCTTCATCACGCACCATCATTCCGACCACAACCTCGAGCTCGGCCCGCTCGTCTACAACGCGTGGGCGACCGGATTGCGCAGCAGTATCGACGCCTATGGGCCCGCCGGCATCCAGGAGCTGCTCGACGCCTATTGGCAATCCGAGCGCTTCGACATCGACACGCGGATCGCCGACGAAGGTCGCCCGGACCTGCGCAAGCTGGTGAGCGCGCACACCTATGCGCAAGGTCCGGTGTTCGCCAGCGAGGACGTGAAGGTGACGGCGCTGCGCAACGTGCATCCGCCGATCGTCGAGAGCTATGCGCTGAAATTCGAGTTCGGCGGCAAGACCATCGTGTTCTCCGGCGACACCACGTATTTCCCGCCGCTCGCCGAGTTCGCCAAAGGCGCCGACGTGCTGGTCCACGAAGTCATGTACGGGCCGGCGCTGGAAGCGCTGGTGCAGAAGAATCCCAACGCGGCGACGCTGATGGCGCACCTCAAGGCGAGCCATACCCTCGCCGAGGACGTCGGGCGCATCGCCGCCGCCGCCGAGGTGAAGATGCTGGTGCTCAATCATTTCGTCCCGGGCGACGACAAATCGGTCACGCCCGAGGTGTGGACCGCAGCGGTGCGCAAGACGTTTGCCGGCAACATCGTGGTCGGGAGAGATTTGCTGGAGGTGGCGCTGTAGACGCACTGAGATCTGTCATGGCCCGCGAATGCGGGCCACCCAGTATCCTCCGATCTCTTAAAAGAGTGCCAGGCGATTACTGGGTCGCCCGCATGCGCGGGCGATGACACGACAGAGCCTGCTACGCCCCGGTCGCCGCCTTCAGGCCCGCGGCCTCGATGCCGGCGACCGCGCAGGCCTCGTCCTTGTCCGATGTGTCGCCGGAAATGCCGACCGCTCCCAGCACTTCGCCGGCTTGGCTCTTGATCAAAACTCCGCCCGGCACCGGCACCATGCGGCCGGCGCTGACGGCGGCGAGCGCGCTGACGAACATCGGCATCTTTTGCGCGCGATCGGCGAGCTCGCGGGTGCCGAACCCCATGCCCAGCGCGCCCCAGGCCTTGGCCATGGCGATGTCGGGCCGCAAGATTCCCGATCGGTCCTCGCGCTTGAACGCCACGAGATGACCGCCGGCATCGAGCACGGCGACGGTGAGCGGCGCGCAATTCGTCTCGCGTCCTTTTTTCAGCGCGACCTCGACGATGGTGCTGGCCGGCGCGAGGGTGACGGACATGGCGGCTCCCGCTTTTTGGCAATCCGGGGGACAACGATGGGCCAATATCACGCCCGTTCCCGCTCGCCAATGCGGTGCGCTCGGTTCCGGGTGACGGCCTCGCGTGCTAGCGTTGCATCGAGACAGACCGAGATCGGAGCAGGAATGCGCAAACCAGATCGAGACAATCCGGTCGGCATCATCGGGCTCGGCCTCACGGGCGGGGCGATCGGCCGCAATCTCGTCGCCGCCGGCTGGCGCGTGATCGGCCACGACATCGATGCGGCGCGCCGCGGCGAGGCGGAGGCGGCCGGGATCGAAATCGCGCAAGCGGCGGCGAAGCTCGCCGAACGCGCGCCCAATATCCTCGTGAGCCTGCCCGATCCGCAGGCGCTGCACGCGACCGTCGCGGAGATCGCGGCGGCCAAGCTGCCCCGGCGCATCCTCGCCGAGATGAGCACCTTCGCGCTTTCCGACAAGATCGAAGCGGAGCAGGCATTGCGCGCCGCCGGTCACGTCCTGCTCGATTGTCCGATCAGCGGCACCGGCGCCCAAGCCAAGGTCAAGGACCTGGTCATCTACGCCAGCGGCGAGCGCGCGAGCGTCGCCGCGCTCGAGCCGATCTTCGCCGCGTTCTCGCGCCAGGCCCACGATCTCGGCGCGTTCGGCAACGGCACCAAGATGAAGTTCGTCGCCAATTTGCTCGTCGCCATTCACAACGTGGCGAGCGCCGAGGCATTCGTGCTCGGGATCAAGGCCGGGCTCGACCCGAAGAAGATCTTCGAGCTGATCTCGGCCGGCGCCGGCACCTCGCGGGTATTCGAGCTGCGCGGCCCCATGATGGCGGAGAACCGCTACGACGGCGACAACGTCACCATGCGGGTGAAAACCTGGCAGAAGGACATGACCGTCATCGGCGATTTCGCCCGCGAGCTCGCCTGCCCCACGCCGCTGTTCAGCGCGACGGGCCCGATCTACGCGGCCGCGATGGCGAACGGCCACGGCGGCGACGACACCGCCTCGGTGTGCGCCGTGCTCGAAGCGATGGCCGGAATCAGGAGGCAGTAAATTTGTTCTGCGTCTTTCCGGGGCGCGCCGAAGGCGCGAGCCCGGAACCCATGACCACCGAGCTCAATGATTTGGCACCGTGTTCATGGATTCCGGATAGCCGCTTCGCGGCTTCCGGAACGACGGTGCCTAGCGATACAAAAAATCCATCACGGCGGTCTCCGCCATCACCGCCTCGACCGTGCGGTGGCGCGCGGCAAAATCGCGTTCCTCGACGCTGCGAAGCTCCGCCTGCAGGTAGGCGCCGAGATGCCGCGCCCGCTCGATGATGCGCCGGCCGACCCCGATGCGGTCGGCTTCGTAAACTCGGAGCGCTTGCTCGACGCCGGCAGAGGCTTCAAGCGCCTCGGCGAGCGCCAGCGCGTCCTCCGCGGCCTTCACCACGCCGGCCGCCACATGCGGGCGTGCCACGAAAGCCGCATCGCCCAGGATCGCCACCCGGCCGAACGCGATGTGCGGCGCTTCGAGGTCATAGATCGGCTGCAGGAACGGCTGGGCCGCCAGGCGCACGATTTCCTGGAATTGCGGCGGCACCAGTTTTGCGGCCGCCGTGCGCATCGCGCCGATGACCTCGGGCCGGATCAGCGGCGGCGGAATGGAAAGGTCATGCACATTGCCGGACGCGTCGGTCAGCAGATCCTCGAGCTCGGTCCTCTCGTCCGCGGGCCGGTACCAGACCAGATTGTAGCGGCGGTATCCGGAACGCAGGTCGTCGTTCGGGCCCGCCACCGGGTAGCCGAGGATCTGCTCGCCGGGCGGGAGCGCGAACACCATGTAGGCGAACAGATCGCGGTGGACCGAGGCGGGGATCGCTTCCTCGGCAATGAGCGCCCGCCAGGCGACATAACCGGCATAGAGCGGCGCGAGATCGGGCAGGAATTGCTGCCGAACGCTCGAGCGCAGGCCGTCGGCACCGATCAAAAGCTCCCCGGTCGCGGTGGCGCCGCCGGCGAAATGCGCGATGACGCCGCCGGCGCGCTGCTCGACGCGGTCGAGCGCCATGCCGCGATGGTAGCGTTCGCCCGGAAAGGCATCGCGGAGCATGCGAAAAAGTCGGTCCCACGAAGTCAGGGTCTGCGGGCATTCGCTCTCGCCGATCACCTGGCCGGTGCGGTCCAACATCCGCCGCCGGCGCACCTCGACGCCGAGCTCGACGTCTGGGTCGAGGCCGACGGCGCGAAACACGGCCCGCAATTGCGGCTGCGCCACGATCCCGGCGCCGCGGCCGGCAAGCTCGCCCTCGACCCGCTCGAACACTTCGACGTCCCAGCCGCGGCGCGACAGCGCCAGCGCGGCGAACAGCCCGCTCATCGAGCCGCCGATCACCAGCGCACGCCGCGAGGGTTCCACGTTTGCGTCTCCGAGCCGCCCGGCCGTTGGCTTCCTTGCCAACACGGCCCACGGTTATACATTGGCAGCGACCCATCGCATCGCGGGAGCGAGCCATGACCCTTACCATGATGGACAAGAAGGCCGTTCGCGCGGAGAAAACCGCTTGGCCGCAATGGCTTGTCCGCGAATTCGAGCAGGAGCGCCAGGATCCGAACGGATGCGTCGGCACCGAGCTATTGTCGGAGAGCGACCGGGTCCGCGTGTGGACGATCCGGCTGAAACCCGGCGAACGGGTCGGATTTTATCGCCACGTGCTTGATTATTTCTGGTCGGCGATCACGCCGGGACGCGGACGGCAGCACCTGCAGGACGGCTCGACCGTCGAGCACGCCTATCGGGCCGGCGAGACCCGGCACGAGACCTACCGCAACGGCGAGTTCAAGGTGCACGATCTCGAGAACATCGGCGATACCGAGCTGGTGTTCGCCACGGTCGAGTTCTTGAAAAGCGCCAACGCGGCGCTGCTGGTACCCCAGGCGAAGCGGCCGAACGGCTGAAGCAGGCGGGCGGTTGATTGCATCCTTACGAGCCGGCGTTTCGGCGGCTCTGACATTGCTGCACCGCCGCCCCTTCTTGGGCCGGGCCCCTTGCTTTTCCTGTCGGTCTGGTATACATAATACATAATAGCTGAAGGCGCGCTTCGGACCGAACGGAGACACAACATGGCCCAGGAATGGAGAACGGGTGCGGCGGGAAAATTCTTCTGTCCCCATTGCGGGGCGCTCTACGAGGTGATGTCCGCGCGGGCAACCAATGTCGGCAACGCACCCCAATGCGTGGTCTGCCGCGGCAATATGGAATCGTCCGCCCAGGCTTCCGTGCGTCGGCCGTATCGGCTGATCCAGCGGCCCGAGGCGGTGTCCGACTTCTAACCCGGTGCCGGTAAGCCGGTGCCGGCATCCGATCGTTGCGGCACCCGCGCCGGTCCACGAGGTCAGGGCTCGAGACAATTTGCCGCGGGCCTGCCCCGCTAACCGGCGCGACCTTGCCGGGGGATTGGTCCCTTTCGGATGGCCTTGCCGACACATTTCTGTCGCTATTTCGACAAAGTTTTTCCGCGGTTTGCCCTCGCCCAGCCCGTCGCCAGGCACCCCCCGCCCGAGACTCCGTGCGCCCGCCTGCGAAGACCGTGCCCGCGAACTAGGCAGCCGTCCCATTCTGAGTATATTGTATGCCACGCGGGCCCAGCCCCGCGGTAACCATAAACGCCAAGGGAACGGAAATGGCCACGACATCAGGAGCGGCGGAAGCCCGCCCCATCGCCTCCGAAGCCACGCGCTGGGGGCAACTGATTTTCGGCATCATCTGTATGGTGATGATCGCCAACCTGCAATACGGCTGGACCCTGTTCGTCAATCCGATCGAGCAGAAATATCATTGGGGCCGGGCGGCCATTCAGGTCGCCTTCACCATCTTCGTCCTCACCGAGACGTGGCTCGTGCCGATCGAGGGTTACCTCGTCGATCGGTTCGGTCCCAAGGTGATGGTGTGCGGCAGCGGCGTGCTGGTGGCGATCGCTTGGGCCATCAACTCGGTCGCGAGTTCGCTCTTGTTGCTCTACGTCGGGGCCGCAATCGGCGGCATCGGCGCCGGCGTGATCTACGGCGCCAGCGTGGGCAACGCGCTCAAGTGGTTCCCGGACCGGCGCGGCCTCGCGGCCGGGCTGACCGCAGCCGGATTCGGCGCCGGCTCGGCGCTGACCGTGGTGCCGATCGCCAACATGATCCAGTCGAGCGGCTACGAGGCCGCTTTCCTCTGGTTCGGCCTCGGCC
>VAZU01000103.1:0-2387 GCA_005884745.1 Alphaproteobacteria bacterium | reverse complement strand
CGGCGCCCGCGGCGCCCGCGGTCCAGCAGACCCGGCGCGACTACGAATGGAAGGAAGTGCTGCGCTCGCCGCCGTTCTGGCTGATGTACGTCATGTTCGTGATGGTGGGTGCCGGCGGTCTCATGGCGACCGCGCAGCTCGCCCCGATCGCCAAGGACTTCAAGATCGACAACGTGCCGGTCTCGCTGCTCGGGATCACGCTGCCGGCGCTGACCTTCGCGCTGTCGATCGACCGGGTGCTCAACGGCCTGACCCGGCCGTTTTTCGGCTGGGTGTCCGACCACATCGGCCGCGAGAACTCCATGTTCATCGCGTTCATGCTCGAAGGCATCGGCACCTACGCGCTGCTGCTGGTCGCGGCCAATCCGCTGCTGTTCGTGATCCTGTCCGGTGTGGTGTTCTTCGCCTGGGGCGAGATCTATTCGCTGTTCCCGGCGACCTGCACCGACATCTACGGCAGGAAATTCGCGACTACGAATTACGGCATGCTCTATACGGCCAAGGGCACGGCGGCGCTCTTGGTGCCGCTCGCCAATGTGCTGACCACGGCGACCGGCACGTGGAATGCGGTGTTCATCGTCGCGGCGGCGCTCAACATCGCGGCCGCGATCCTGGCTCTGGTCGCCCTGCGGCCGATGCGCCTTCGCGCCATGGCGCAGGCCTGAGCTAGGCGGAATGCATCGGTGCTGCCGCCCGGCGGCCGCTGGTCCTTCTCCGGCCGCAGCATTTGCAGGCCGGGAGGTTGAAAAATGCCTCGATCCGGTACTTCAACCCCCGGGGTGACATGATATGCCGGCCTGGTATGCACCCTGGTATATTGTATTACAGGAGCCGTAGGGCTAGGCTCCTGATGCCTGAATTGGCGACGATCCCATGAGCTCGATCTCGACCCGCAACCGAACTGCCGAATCCCCGGAACGCGTTTCGCTGGCGCCGCTTGGGGACACCTCGACCTTCGCCGATCGAGCCTATCGGGCGCTGCGCGAGGTCATCGTGTCGCTCGACGTCTACGGCCAGCCCGGCGAGATGCGGCTCGACGAACGCCGGCTCGCCCAGGACCTCGGCATCAGCCGCACGCCGGTGCGCGAGGCGATGGCGCAGCTCGAGCGCGAGGGTTTTGTGCGCTCGATCCCGCGCCGCGGCGTCTACGTCGTGCGCAAGACCAAGCGCGAGGTCATCGAGATGATCACCGCCTGGGCGGCGCTGGAGAGCATGGCGGCGCGGCTGATCACGCTCAACGCGGCCGACGAGGAGATCGCCAGGCTGCACGCCATGTTCACCACCTTCGAGAACGGCCAGCTCCACGCCAAGCTCGACGAATATTCCGAGGTCAACATCCAGTTCCACCAGGCCATCATCGCGATGAGCCACAACCGCGTGCTGATCGATCTCGCCGAGAACCTGTTCGCGCACATGCGGATCATCCGCCGCAAGACCATCGGCGAGGAGGACCGCGCCGACCGCTCGATCCGCGACCACATGAACATCATCCAGGCGCTGGAAAACCGCGAGACCGATCGGGCCGAAACGCTGGTGCGCCAGCACGCGCTCGGTCTGGCCGAGCACGTCGCGCGCCACGCGGATTATCTCGACTGATCGCAGGAACGACAGCGCGCGGGGGAAAACACGCGCGGCTTCAGAAGATTACGGGAGGCCATGATGTCTGACGCAGCAACCAAGCCAAAGCCCGCGACCGCCATCCCGGAAGCACAGCAGAAGCTGACGGATGGCTTTCACCTCGTGATCGATGCGCTCAAGCTCAACGGCATCAACACGATCTACGGCGTGCCCGGTATCCCGATCACCGACTTGGGCCGAATGGCACAAGCTGCAGGCATACGCGTCATCTCGTTCCGGCACGAGCAGAACGCCGGCAATGCGGCGGCAATCGCCGGGTTCCTGACGAAAAAGCCGGGCATCTGCCTCACGGTATCGGCTCCGGGCTTTCTCAACGGTCTGACTGCGCTGGCCAACGCCACGACCAACTGCTTTCCGATGATCCTGATCAGTGGCTCGTCCGAACGTGAGATCGTCGACCTGCAGCAGGGCGACTACGAAGAGATGGACCAACTGGCCATCGCCAGACCGCTGTGCAAAGCGGCCTACCGCGTGCTGCATGCCGCGGACGTCGGCATCGGCTTGGCGCGTGCGATCCGCGCCGCGGTTTCCGGCCGTCCGGGCGGCGTCTATCTGGATCTGCCGGCCAAACTTTTGTCTCAGGTGATGAATGCAGAGGCGGGCGCGAACTCGCTGGTCAAGGTCATCGACCCGGCACCGGCCCAGATTCCGGCTCCGGCTGCGGTCAAGCGCGCGCTGGATGTGTTGAAGAGTGCCAAACGTCCCCTGATCATCCTCGGCAAAGGCGCGGCATACGCGCAGGTCGATGA